>NZ_RZTI01000050.1:0-39375 GCF_003997275.1 Mesorhizobium sp. M6A.T.Ce.TU.002.03.1.1 | reverse complement strand
GCCCTGCGGCGGATAGGCGTGGGTGTTGTTGAGGGCGAGCTTCTCGATCTGGCTGAAGTCGGGGAAAGGCAGGTTTTCCGCCTCGCGCCAGTCGCTGACCCGTTTTTCGGCCGCGATGCGTTTTTCCTCGTCGGCCGGCAGATCGGCGGCGGTGTACTCCAACTGCGAGGGGAAGGCGAACTGCGTGCCGGCATCGTCCATGATGTTGATGATGGACAAAAGGATGTCCTCCCGTATGGCGAGGAACTCGGACCCGTCCGCCGTCATGACATAGGTCGACACCTCGATGTCGAGCGAATAGGGGCCGAAGCCGACAAAGCGCACGTGACACGGATCGTCGATGACGCGCGGATGCGCGATCAGCAGCTTGCGCAGCTCGGCCAAAGTATAGCGCAACTGATCGGGCGTGGTCTCGTAGCGCAATTGCAGCGTCGTCGCGAAACGGGTGCGGTCGCGATGCGCGTAATTTTCGATCTGCATGCCGGCGAAGTCCGAATTGGGCACCGAGATGATTGTGCGGTCGGGCGATCTTATGCGGGTCGAGCGCATGCCGATATGCTCGATGGTGCCCGACTGTCCGCCGAACTTGCAGAAGTCGCCGACGCTGACCGGCCGGTCGGCGTAGAGCGTGAGGCCGGAGAGGAAATTCTGCAGCGTCGGCTGCGCCGCCAGCGCCACGGCGAGGCCGCCGATGCCGAGGCCGGCGATGACGCCTTCATAGGGGATGGCAAGCACTTCGGCCAACAGCAGGAAGGCGACGACCAGCACGGCCACGCGGGCCACGCCGGTGGACAGCGAGATCAGCGTGTCGTGATAGCCGGGCACCTGCCACATATTGCGGTAACGATCGGCGATCCTGCCGATCAGATGCCAGACCACCGGAACGAAGCCGATCACGATCAGGCTCCAGGCCACTGCCTTCACTGGTGCTGCGACCACTTGCGGCAGGCCAAGCGGGCGCAATGCCACCAAAAGGAAAAGACCGAGGAAGATCGCGCGCACCGCCCATTCGACGACGCGTAAGAAACCCGACCGCTGCGAACGGTTCTGACTGGGCGCAAAAAAGGAAATGACCGCATTGGCGATGAAGCCGAAGGCAATGCCGGCCAGCACTGCGAGGCCGAGCATCCACCATTGCCAGCGCTCCATCGGTCCGGCGCGGGTGAGCAGGCGGGGGCTGATCTCGCGCGCCAGGCCACGCGTGGCGAAGAACGGGTCGTTGCTGGCGAAAGCGGCGAATTCCGGCGCCACCGGGACCTCTTCCACATCGGCATAGAGCGTGCGGATGTTGGCGAGCGTCTCGGGCGTGAATTGCCAGATCTTGCCGTTGCCGGTGCCAGCGGGGTCCGTTTCCACCGGGCCGATGACGATGTTGCCGGACGGATGCTCGAAATAGACATAGGGCGCGTTGCTTTTGGGATCGTCCGGAATTTCCTGCCAGTAGACATAGCCGATACGATCGATGACCTTCTTCAGATAGCGCTCGAGAAGGACCGCCTCGTCGGCGCGCACGGCTGGAGTGTAATCGCGCAGATCAAGCGCCGCCTGTGCCGGGTCGCCGGCCTCGGTGACGCCGCTGAGCAGCACCTTGAACGCATCGCGCGGCGAGGCAAGCTTGCTCGGACTGTCGACCATGTCGACGGCTTCGCCGCGGGCCGCCTGGAATTCGGCGAGCTTGGCCTGGAGCGGGCCGAGCGGCGGCCCGACGATGAACCACTCGCCTTGTCTGCGGCGGAAGGTGACGTCGAAGGAGACGTTGGTGCCATATTGCTGGAGCTTGGCGCTCACCTCGTCGCCCGCGATCGCGTCATGCGGCAGGCTCCAGAGGCGGAAGGTCGCATTGTCGATGACATTGAACAGAAGCTTGGTGTAGTCGGGCATGTTGAGGCCGCCACGGTCGGCGTCGGCGACATCGACCAACCCGGCCGCTCGGGCGGCGAGGCCCATGCCGCCGCCGGTTGCGCGCGGCACATTGTCGGCGCCGCTCTCGTTCATCGCCTGCAGGAACGAGCGCATGGTCGTCATCGGGCTGGTCTGGTCGACACGGATCTCCTCGACGGCGCTGACGCGCACGCCTGTCCACCATTCGGCAGTAGCGGTTTCGAAGCGCCCCATGAAGCTCTCGCCGTCGGGCGACTGAACGAAGAGGAAAGCGCCCTGGCGGTTGCCCTCGAACCAGCGTCCGACAAGCTTTTCGCCTTCGGCCTTTGCCTCGATGCGGCCATTATAGAGCGGGTAGACGCCCTTCACCTCGGCGCCGGTCTGCTCGAACGTGATCTCGGCGCCGCCGCCGCGCCATTTCGTGTCCCAAACACCGGTCCAGTTGGCACCGGTCCAGTTGGCCGTGTCCTGGGCATGCGCCGGCTGCAGGAACGGCAGCAGGCCGGCCAAGGCAAGCGCCGCGATCAGAGCGATCATGCGGATCAGGACCAAGGCCACTCGATCTGATGCGACGGGGACACCGCTCATTGCATTGTCCTTCTTCTCGCCCGCGCAGCAGGGGCCGGACTGTCGAAGAAGGGTTATTGCCCCGGAAGATGAATATTCTATTTCCGCAGGGTCATGGAACACCGCCGGATCGCGGCGCTTGCCGGTCAATCGTAGGTCAGATCCGTCGCCTTGCCGCCGAAGACGCGATAGGCATAGAACGAATAGAAGATGATGATCGGCAGCACGACGACCGTGCCGGCCAGGATGATGGCGAGGCTTTCGGGCGCCGACGCCGCCTGCCAGATGGTCAGCCTGTCGGGTACGACGAAGGGATAGAACGACCAGGCTAGGCCGGCGAAGCCGAGCGTGAAGATGGCGGCCAGCGTCAGGAACGGCATAAGCGCATGGCGATCGTCCGCCTTCGGCAGATGGAAGGTCTGCCACCACAGCCACCCGAACAGCACCGCCGACAGGATCGGCAGCGGCGACAGATAGAGCATGGCGGGCCAGACGAACCATTTGTCGAAGATACGCGGGCTGGCGAGCGGCGTGGCCAGTGAGACGGCGACCATGCCTAGCGCGGTCAGCACCAGCGCCCTGCGCAGCCAGAGCACCGCCTTCTTCTGCAGGTCGCCTTCCGTTTTGTAGATGACCCAAGCCGCGCCCATCGCCGCATAGGCAGCGGCAAGGCAGAGCGCCACCAGCGCGCCGAAGGCGATGCCCGCCAGGCCGAAATCGAGCCCGAGCACATAGACGCCCAGCATGTAGCCCTGCGCCAGCGAGGCAATGACGGAACCGAGCAAGAAGATGCGGTTCCAGCGGTGCTTCCTGCCAGCCGGCACCTTGGCGCGGAAATCGAAGGCGACGCCGCGCAGGATCAGGCCGACCAGAAGCAGGAAGACCGGGATATAGAGCGCGCCGAGGATGAGCCCGTGCGCCAGCGGGAAGGCAACCAGCAGCAAGCCGACGGCCAGCACCAGCCAGGTCTCGTTGGCGTCCCAGAACGGGCCAATCGCGGCGATCATGGTGTCCTGCTCGGCATCCTCGGCCACTGCGAACAGGATGCCGATGCCGAGGTCGAAGCCGTCGAGGATGACGTAGATCAGGATGGCGAGGCCCATTAGGCCGGCGAAGATCAAAGGGAGCAGGGTCGGCCAATCGAAGCTCATCACCGTTCTCCTGGTTGGGCAACCGGCTGCGACAGCGGCGCGTCGAGAACGCCGGGCAGCGGCGAGGCGTCGCCGTCCTTCGCTGCCTTCAGCGCCAGATGCACCAGCACGCCGAGATAGGCGATCAGAAGCAGCACGTAGAGGATGAGGTATATCGTAAGCGTCAGTGCGACATGGCTGCCGGCGACCGGGCCGACGGCATCGACAGTTTTCAGCACGCCGGTGACCAGCCAGGGCTGGCGGCCGATCTCGGTGGTGTACCAGCCGGCCAGCGTCGCCAGCCAGCCGGACAACGCCATCGGAACCATCGCCAGGGCGAGCGGCTTCGGCAGGCTATGACGACGCTTGAGGAAGAAAGCCGCCGACCAGGAGACGACAAGCATCAGAATGCCGGTACCGACCATGATGCGGAAACCCCAGAACACCGGGAAGACCGGCGGATGATTGCCGGGATAGTCGTTCAGCCCCGGCACGACCCCACTGGCGCTGTGCCTGAGGATGAGGCTGGCCCCGTCGGGGATGGTCAGCTCGAATTTGTTCTCCTTGGCCGCCTCGTCGGGAAGCGCGAAAAGGACCAGCGGCACGTTGGGACCGGTGTTCCAGTTGGCCTCCATGGCGGCGATCTTCTGCGGCTGATGCTCCAGTGTGTTGAGGCCATGCTGGTCGCCGGCGAAGATCTGGATGGGGATCAGGATCGCCGCAGTGAAGACACCGGTGCGCAATGCCTTCCACATCGATTCCGAGCGGTCGCCATAGAGATAGCGCAGCGCCGACAGGCCGGCGATCAGGAACGAAACCGTCAGGCCGGAGGCAAGCAGCATGTGGACGAGCCGGTAGGGCATGGACGGATTGAAGACGATGGCCCACCAGTCGACGGCGTGGGCGACCCCGTCGCGCATCTCGAAGCCGACCGGCGTCTGCATCCACGAATTGAGCGCTATGATCCAGAAGGCGGACAGGGTGGTGCCGCCGGCCACCAGCACGGTTGCCATTGTGTGGATGCGGTTGGAGACGCGGCGGAAGCCGAACAGCATGATGCCGAGGAACGCTGCCTCGAGGAAGAAAGCGGTGAGGATCTCATAAGCGAGCAGCGGGCCGGCTATGTTGCCGACGGTTTTCATGTAACCCGGCCAGTTGGTGCCGAACTGAAAGCTCATGGTGACGCCCGAAACCACGCCCATGGCGAAGGACAGCGCGAACACCTTCACCCAGGTGAAATAGGCGCGCATCCAGGCGGAATCGCCTGTGGCGTTATAGCGAAGCTTGAAGAACAGCAGCATCCAGCCAAGCGCAATGGTGATAGCCGGAAACAGGATATGGAACGAGATATTCGCGCCGAACTGAATGCGCGAAAGGATGAGCGGGTCCATGGCGGCTCCGGCTGCTGCTTATGTGGCAGAAGATAGGCCGGATGCGCCAACCGGTCAAAGCGGCGTGGCGTCACGCGAGGCGGAACGCCGCAGGACTATTTTATTCCTGACCTTAGGCTAGATGATCTGGGATTCGTCATCATGGCGAACATTCCGACCCGCTTGGACCGCAAGGTACCGGGCTTGTAGTTGTTGGGCCATTCATCCGTTCGGACAGGAAAAGGCCGCACGACTGCGGCAGGGGTGGATGCGTCTTCGCAGGCCAATGTCCAGAACTGTCAGGAGTGCCATTGACTTCCGGCTGCGCGCACCGACATTCAGCGGATTAAAATCAACAGACCTCTTTCAAGCAGCCGTTTTTCAGCCATGCCGTCCATCATTTCCATTTCCGGGGTCACCAAGACCTACGCTACCGGTTTCAAGGCGCTGAAGGAGATCAACCTCGATATCGAGCGCGGCGAGATCTTTGCGCTGCTCGGGCCGAATGGCGCCGGCAAGACAACGCTGATCTCGATCGTCTGCGGTATCGTCAACCGCTCGTCGGGCACGGTCACCGTGGACGGCCACGATATCAGCCGGGATTATCGGGCTGCGCGCAGCCTGATCGGGCTGGTGCCGCAGGAACTGACCATCGACGCGTTCGAGAGCGTATGGGCGACTGTCAGCTACAGCCGCGGCCTGTTCGGCAAGCCGGCCAACCCCGCCTTCGTCGAGAAGGTGCTGCGCGACCTGTCGTTGTGGGACAAGAAGGACGCCAAGGCGATCACCCTGTCCGGCGGCATGAAGCGGCGGCTGATGATCGCCAAGGCGCTGTCGCACGAACCGAGGGTGCTGTTCCTCGACGAGCCGACAGCCGGCGTCGACGTCGAGCTGCGCCAGGACATGTGGGCGATGGTGCGCCGGCTGCGCGAGGATGGCGTAACCATCATCCTGACCACGCACTATATCGAGGAGGCCGAGGCGATGGCCGACCGCGTCGGCGTCATCAATCGCGGCGAGATCGTGCTGGTCGAGGACAAGGCCGAACTGATGCGCACGCTTGGCCGCAAACGACTGTTGCTGGAGCTACGCAGCCCGCTCGCCGCCATACCCGAGACGTTTTCGCGTTATGCGCTGGAGCTTTCGCCGAACGGTGACCAACTGACTTATACCTATGACAACCAGAGCGAACGGCCGGGCGTCGCCTCGCTGCTCCGCGACCTTGAGACGGCCGGCATCCAGTTCCGCGATATCGACACGCAAAACAGCTCGCTCGAGGAGATCTTCGTCAATCTGGTGAGGAAGGACGCATGAACCTGCGAGCAGTCTGGGCGATCTACAAGATGGAGATGGCGCGCGCCTTTCGGACCGTGCTGCAGAGCATCGTCTCACCGGTCATCTCGACATCGCTCTATTTCGTCGTCTTCGGCTCGGCCATTGGCTCGCGCATCACCGAGATCGACGGCATCAGCTACGGCGCCTTCATCGTGCCGGGACTGATCATGCTGTCGCTGCTGACGCAGTCGATCTCCAACGCCTCCTTCGCCATCTATTTCCCGAAATTCGTCGGCTCGATCTACGAGTTGCTGTCGGCGCCGGTGTCCTATCTGGAGATCATCGTTGCCTATGTCGGGGGTGCGGCGACCAAGTCGATCATACTCGGCCTGATCATCCTGGCGACCGCGTCACTGTTCGTGCCGCTGACCATCGAGCATCCGTTCTGGATGCTCGCCTTCCTGGTGCTGACGGCGGTGACGTTCAGCCTGTTCGGTTTCATCATCGGCATCTGGGCGAGGAGCTTCGAGCAGCTGCAGCTGGTGCCGCTGCTGATCATCACGCCGCTGACCTTCCTTGGCGGCAGCTTCTATTCAATCGACATGCTGCCCGGCATCTGGCGCACGGTGACGCTGTTCAATCCTGTCCTCTATCTGGTCAGCGGCTTTCGCTGGAGTTTCTACGGCAAGTCCGACGTCTCGATCGGCATCAGCCTCGGCATGACCGTCGTTTTCCTGCTTATCTGCATAGCGATCGTCGCTTGGATTTTCAGGACCGGCTACCGGTTGCGGAACTGACCCCGCCAAATCGGTCAAATGGCCGCTTTCAAATGGACTTGACCAAGCGGAGCAGCCCCAGCATCCCGACGAAGGTCCCCTTGCGGAAGGCGACGTAGGTCGGCTCCTCGATGCCGTGGAAGCGGCGTTTGAAAGCAGCCTGCCCCTGCAGGTTGAACTTGCGGCGATTGATCCATGGCGAACCATAGGCGCGCTGGAAAGAGGTGCGCCAGAAGTCGCTTTCGGCAAATCCGCTGGGTCCGATGTCGACAAGCGGCGACAGGCCGAGCGTGACGACGGAGATGCCTTGCTCGCGGAAGCGGTCGACCGCGAATTTGGTCAGGCCGATCTCGGCATGCGGCGTGGCATCGACGTGCTTGCGCTTGAACGAGGTGGTATAGCCGATCACCTCGCCGCCGCTGAACAGGGGATCGAAGTCGAGCAAGGCCACGAGCTCGCCATTGGGGCCATGCAGGACGAAGCGGCGCATGTCGACGCCGAGATGATCGCTGAAGGGACGGTTGAGGAAGGCCATCTCCCATCGCTTGACGATGCGGTCCGCCCGCCAATTCTGCGATAGCCGCTGGATCTCGTCGAGAAAGATGGTCCGCTTGTCCTCGGCAAAGGAAAACCCCTTCTTCAACAGCCAGCGCTCGGAATAGCGCACGGTTTCATTGCGCTTTCCGGAAAAATCATGGGCGGGCAGGACTAGCCGCGTATCCACGCCGAGACGATTGACCTGGTATCCGAGTCCGGCGAGCACGCGCGCCGTCTGTTCGCCGATCTGCACGAACCACGGGTTACCGGCGGCCTCGACGAAACGCCTGATGTAGTCGGGCCGATCGGGCGGGTGAGCCACCGGGTCGCCAAGCGCGAAATGGTGCTTCATCTTGGTGCCGAAGGCGATGTAGCCGTCAGCGTCGCCGAAATAAGAAAGGTTGCGCTGGACGGCGGTCGAATAGGCGAGCGAAAAATCGCCATGCCGGCGCACCAGCGCCAGGCGCTCGACATGCGTCAGCTCCCGCCGCTCTACCTTCGGCGCTGCGCCTTCGAGCAGGCGGTCGAAATGAATGCGCAAGGAGGGCATGGTCGAGGTTCCGCGTGCCGCGCTTCGCTATTGGGAATACCCGCCAGCCCGCGGGCTTCGAATCAGTCGCATTGGGCGGTCTGATTGTCGATCATATCGCGCATGTCCCCTTTAGAGCGCAACCGGCGTGGTAAGCACCGATGAACTGGTGGCAGCGAGAACGGAACGGAAGCCCAGCAATTGGGCATAAACTGGCAATTGGGCATAAAAAGGAGGGGCTTCGGTCGCGCCGAAACCCCTCCTTCACGATTTGTCAGCGTGGACCTTGGAGCGAGATGAGCTCTAGAGCGCCTCATCGTTTCACGGAAACGCCGAACCGCTCTATCTCTTTGTTTTTGCGCAATTCCCTTGGGAAAGCGCTAAGCGCTTTTCCCCGGAAAACCGTTTCACACTTTCCTGGAATTGCTCTAGACCGCAATCTTGCCGCCGCCCTGTTTGGTGATGGCGACGACCGACGGCCGCACCGGCATGTCGGGCTTGAAGTCGGGCCAGCGGGTCGACAAGTCCTCATAGTAAGAGGGACGGCCAAAAGGCTCCCAGTCTTCGCCGCCATCGGCCGGATGCTGGACGGCGACGAAAGCGGTCTGGTCGTCCGGCGTGAATAGCGGGCCGCACATTTCGGCGCCGATCGGCACGCGGAAGAACAGCTTTGATGTCGCCCGCGCCTCGCCTTCGGTGTCGACCGCCCACAGGCCGTCGGTGCGGCCGGTCGCCTTCGGGCCCTGGCCGTCAGTCGAAACCCAGAGCCGGCCGGCCGCATCGATCGCGCAATTGTCCGGCATGCCGAACCAGCCATTGGCGGTCGTTGCGGTCGAGAAGGTGGCGCCGACTTCGGCCACGGCGGGGTCGCCGCATTTCAACAGCACTTCCCACTTGCCCTTGGCAGCAGTGAAATCGCCGCCGTCCTCGACGATCTCGATGATGTGGCCGAAGGCGTTTTCGGCGCGCGGGTTGGCGGCGTCGACCTGGTCGGCCTTGCGTTTCGAATTGTTGGTCAGCATGACATAGACCTTGCCATTGGCGGCATTGGGTTGGATATCCTCGGGGCGGTCCATCTTGGTGGCGCCGAGCAGGTCGGCGGCACGGCGGGTCTCGATCAGCACGTCGGCCTGGCTGGCAAAGCCGTTCTCGGCGGTTAGCGGACCCTGGCCAAAGACGACTGGCAGCCATTCGACCGACCCGTCCTCGGCGAATTTGGCGACATGGAGCGTGCCGTCGTCGAGAAGATCCAGGTTGGCGGCACGGTCCTCGGCGTTGAATTTGCCTGTGGTGACGAATTTATAGACATAGTCGAAACGCTCGTCGTCGCCGAGATAGAAGACGACACGGCCATCCTTGGCGACGATCGATTCAGCACCTTCATGCTTGAAGCGGCCCATGGCGGTGCGCTTCTTCGGCGTCGAAGTCGGATCGTTGACGTCGACCTCGACGATCCAGCCGAAGCGGTTGGCCTCGTTCGGCTCCTTGCCGAGGTCGAAACGGTCGTAATGCGCCGCCCACTCATAGGCGCCCTCGGGAATGCCCAGGCGCTTGTAGTTGGCCGCTTCCGCGTGACCGGCCGGCAGTTCGCCCGAGAAATAGCCGTGGATGTTTTCCTCGGCCATGACATAGGTGCCCCAGGGCGTGACGCCGCCGGCGCAATTGTTGACGGTGCCAATGACCTTGGTGCCGGTCGGGTCGGCATTGGTCTTGACGCGGTCGTGGCCGGCGACGGGGCCGGACAGCGCGATCTCGGTGTTGGAGGTGATGCGGCGATTGAGCTTGCCGTCGCGCACCACCTGCCATTTGCCTGACACTTTGCGGATCTCGACGATGGTGCCGCCATGCGCGGCCATCTCGACATCGACCTGTTCCTTGCTCAGCGGCGCCTGCTTGGCCTCACCATCGACGATGGTGACGAGGCCCGGGAACATCAGATGCGGGTTGGTGTATTCGTGGTTGACCACCAGCAGGCCATGCTCGGCCGAGCCGTCGAGCGGGATGTAGCCGACATAGTCGTTGTTGTAGCCAAACTGTCTTTCCTGGGCCTGCGCCGACTGTTTAGTCGGATCGAATTCCGGCGAATCGGCAAACAGCGGATCGCCCCAGCGCAGCAGCACGTCGGCGTCATAGCCCGGAGCGACATGATGCTTGTCGTCGACGCCTGCCTCGACCTCGTCGAAGGTGAAGGCCGAGCCGCCGGCGGCGCGGGCATCGTCGGCGAGGATCAGCGCGAGCGGGCTGACGGTGACGGCGATGGCGGTTGCCGCGAGCGATCCCTGTAGAAAACCGCGGCGCGAGAAACGCGCGGCGATGATCTCGCCCATCGTCTTGTTGTCAGTGGGATTGGTTCCTGGCCCATCGTTTTCCTCGAGCAGACTGGTGCGGAACTGGGCGTCGGGGGAGCGATGTTCGGTCGAGCGATGTTCAGTCGAGCGATGTTCAGTCATGGGGGGCTTGCCTCTGGCTTCTTTGGGATGGCTGGAGCGTCTTGCTTGACTGACCGCGTATCGCCGGGAGATCACAGTTTGATGACGTTGCCGGCCAATTTCCAGCCCCGATTTCATGTCCATGATCAGCCCCGCTTGACCGCGACCGACGCTTCGGAAACAAGATCTGCTGCAGGCGCGGAAGCACCGCTTCGAGAGGGACAAAAAGTGAGTTTTTGGGGACTGGGGCAGCTCGGCATTTCTACAGTGATCTTCCTGCTGGCGGCGACGGCGGCGAAGCAATGGGGACTGGCGCCGAGCCTCGGCAAGATCGTTCTGACCTTGGCGCTCTATTCGCTGGGCAATCTGATCATGCTGAGGCTGATCCGTGAATTCGGCATGTCGGTGTCTTTCAGCCTGTCGGCGGTGATCCAGCTGGTGTCGGTGAACGTCGTGGCCCTGGTCTTCTTCGGCGAGCGCGTCAATGCGTTGCAGGCGACCGGCATCGTGCTCGCCGTCGCAGCTGTGGCGCTGATAACGCTCGGACCCTATCTGCAAAAATTGTAATTGCGAGGGTCGATGAAGAATACCGCAAACAAGTTGCTCAACTGGATCGAATTCCCGGTGCTGCTGGCCGGACTGGTCATCGCCGGCGGATTGTGGGGGTTCGAGGAGCTGATGGAGGTGGCGCGAGACACCACGCCGCACGCCTTCGATACGGAAATCCTGCTCGCTTTCCGTGAAGCGGGCCAGCCTGACAATCCGATCGGACCGCCATGGCTGGAAGGAGCGATGCGCGACCTCACCAGCCTCGGCAGCGCCAGCGTGCTCGTGCTGATCACTGCTGCGGTGATCGTTTATCTGCTGCTGATCCACAGACCGGGACCAGCGTTTCTCGTTTTCGTGGCAGTGGCGGGCGGGCAGGCCCTGTCGAGCACGCTGAAGCTCGGAATCGACCGGCCGCGCCCCGATCTGGTCTCGCATCTCGCCGACGTGGCGACGCTTTCGTTTCCGAGCGGCCATGCGATGCTGTCGGCGGTGACATATTTGACGCTGGGCAGCATGGCGTCGCGCTTCCTGCCTGGGCGAACGACCAAGATCTATGTGCTGGCACTTGCGGTGCTGACGACCCTGCTGGTCGGCATCAGCCGCGTCTATCTCGGTGTTCATTGGCCGTCCGACGTGCTGGCCGGCTGGTGTGCCGGCTTCGCCTGGGCGATGCTGTGCTGGCTGGCCGCACGGACGCTACAGCGATAGCGCGGGCACACCGACGGCGGCTGAACCGGCCGTCAGAACGACGCTGCGGCTAATTCTCCTCGAAATTTGCGGCGCCCGAGGGCCTACTGTCCTAGCTGGCACGCAAGCTCTGCAGGACACAACCGATCTTGGTGCGTGCATGTCTGACATATGCATCATGATGCTTGAACCATCAAAATGATAGTATTATGCATGGGAATGCAGACTCAGACGGGGGTTTTTAGCCGATGATCACTGCCGCGCAGATGCGCGCCGCAAGGGCGCTGGCCGGCATCGATCAGAAGACGCTCGCCGAGCGCGCCGGGGTTTCACTTCCAACCATTCAGCGCATGGAAGCGAGCGACGGCGTGGTCAGGGGCGTGGTCGATACGCTGATGAAGGTCATCCAGGCCCTCGATGGGGCCGGCGTGGAACTGATCGGCGAGAACCAGGCCAGCGAGCGCGGTGGCAGGGGCGTGCGCCTCAAGCCGGTCGTGCCGCGGAACCCGCCGGGCTGAGCCGACAAAGTCGCGACGGCGACCGCCGACAGTCCTGCCGACGATCCCGCCGCCTTCTTGGTTTTATGCATGCCCCAAAACCGCTCAGCATTTTTGGGCGACATGCATCAGGAGCGGAAGGTAGTCCATGGATCGAACCCGACGGGCAATTCATCAACCGGCCCAAAGTCCGGCAAAGCCGGCATTTTCCGAACTGTTCACACCGAAGCTGGTGACGGTGCTGCGCGAGGGCTATACGCTTGGGCATTTCAAGGCCGATGCGATCGCCGGATTGACCGTGGCCATCGTGGCGCTGCCGCTGTCGATGGCGATCGCGATCGCTTCCGGCGTGACGCCGGAGCGCGGCCTGTTCACCGCCATCGTCGGCGGTTTCATCGTCTCGGCGCTCGGCGGCAGTCGCTTCCAGATAGGCGGTCCAGCCGGCGCCTTCATCGTGCTGGTGGCGGCGACGGTCCAGCGCGAAGGCATCGATGGGCTGCTTCTGGCGACGATGATGTCCGGCGTTTTCCTGCTCGCCATCGGCTATCTCAGACTCGGCACCTATATCAAATTCATCCCCTACCCGGTGACCGTCGGCTTCACCGCGGGCATCGCCATCATCATCTTTTCCGGACAGATCGTCGAACTGTTCGGGCTGAAGCTCGCCGGCAACGAGCCCGGGCCACTGCTGCCGAAGCTCGTGGCGATCGGTGAGGCCGCCGGAACGCTCAACATCTCGGCGACGCTGGTGGCGGTGCTGACCATCGCCACCATTGTCGGGCTGAAGCGGTGGCGCCCTGGCTGGCCGGGCATGCTGATCGCCGTCGGGCTCGCCTCGCTGGTCGTGGCGCTGCTGGCGCTGCCGGCGGAAACGATCGGCACGCGCTATGGCGGCATTCCGCGCAGCCTGCCTTTTCCGGCGCTGCCGGCGCTCAGCCTCGACAAGGCGATCGCGGTGCTGCCGGACGCCGTTGCCTTCGCGCTGCTCGGCGCCATCGAATCGCTGCTGTCGGCCGTGGTCGCCGACGGCATGACGGGACGTCGGCACCGCTCCAATTGCGAACTGGTGGCGCAAGGGTTCGCCAACATCGCCTCCGCCCTGTTCGGCGGCATCTGCGCCACAGGCACCATTGCCCGCACCGCGACCAATGTGCGGTCCGGCGCGCACGGGCCGGTTTCGGGCATGTTGCACTCGCTGTTCCTGCTTGTCTTCATGCTGGTGGCGGCGCCGCTGGCCAGCTACATCCCACTCGCAGCTCTTGCCGGCGTGCTGGCGGTGGTGTGCTGGAACATGTTCGAAAAACAGGCTTTTGCCACCCTGCTGCGCGCCTCACGCGGCGACGCACTGGTGCTGATGGCGACCTTCCTGATCGTCGTGTTCCGCGATCTTACCGAAGGCATCATTGTCGGCTTCGCGCTGGGCTCGATCCTGTTCATCGACCGTATGGCCAAGAGCATCGCCGTGGAGACCGACCTGCCGCTGGTGCAGGACGATGTCGCTGACGGCAGCAACGGTGGCGGCGCCTATGATTCCAGCGAGGCGAGCGACGCCGATACCGTCGTCTACCGGATCTCTGGCGCATTCTTCTTCGGCGCCGCTTCGACCGTCGGCACGGTGCTGGACCGCATCGCCGACCAGCGCAAGAACTTCATCCTCGATTGCTCGGCGGTGCCGTTCTTCGATTCGACGGCCGCCAACGTCATTGAGGGTGCCGCCCACAAGGCGAGGCGCGCCGGCGTGCGCTTCATCATATCAGGCGCTTCGCCGCAGACGCGGCGCATGCTGATCAACCACGGCGTCAAGCGGCCGCTGGTGACATACGCCGCCTCGATCCGGGATGCGCGGGCGCAACTGGCAAGGAGGACGGAGGCGGAGTAACCGCCGACCGGAATAGCCGGTCGGCGGTCAATCGCTGGGGAAGCTCAGTCGAGGGAGAGCGCCGCGACTTCGCCCTCGTTCATCTGCGGCACATAGATGGTCGACTTGCCGTCGGTACCGATGTCGGCGCTGCCCGGCTTGAAAGTCGCGACTGCCTCAGGCTTGCCGCCAGCCTTGTAACGGTAGAGCGTGCCGGCCATGTAGGCGGTGGCGTAGACGCTGTCGCCGACGACAATGACACCGTCGAGGTTGGCGAATTTTTGCGCGCCGGGCAGGTGCGAAACTGTCCTGGTGGCGAGATCGACCGAAAGCAGGCCGCCCGGCTCCGCGGTGCTGAAATCCGGCTTGATGCCCTTGCCCCAGGAGGCGACGATCAGCCTGTTGCCATCGGCGAAAATGCCGTTGGGCGAAGCAAGGGCTGCGTCCTTCGCGAACAATTCCGGCCGACCGCCATCGATGCGGTAAATGGCTTCGGCCAGCATGTCGGTGACATAGACCTTGCCTGAAGCATCGGCGGTCATGTCGTTGAGGAAGACAGCATTCGGCACATCAATGGTCGAAATCAGCTTGCCGCTTTCGAGATCGACGACGCGCACATGGGTGATATCGGCGACGTAGAGTTTGCCGTCCGAGATCGCCATGCCCTTGGGTGCGTCCATGCCGTCGGTCCAGTGCCGGGTGGTGACCTTGCCGTCGAGCGATAGCACCGACAGATAGCCGTTGCCGTCGGCTTCGCTGGGATTGCCGACGATGTTGGAAACGATGAGGCGTTTGTTGGCGGCATCGAACAGCGCTGATTCCGGCTGCTCGAAGCCGGCTGCGCGCCAGATTTCGCCGGCATGGGCGGTGGGCATCGTTGCGATGCCGATGACGGCGAGAAGTGTCGAGCGGATAAGGGTTTTCATGGCGAGTCTCCTGTGATGACAGCGGAGACCTAGGTTTTCCGATACTTTTCTGGAAGGCTGATTACAGCTAATATCGAAAATCGATACGAAACTGCGGGAAAGAGGTGCATCGCATGAATGGCCTGATCTTCGAGGCGCTGAAGCGGACGCTCAAGGCAAAGGGCGTCACCTATCGCGTGCTTGCCGAGCGCATGGGCGTTTCCGAGCCGACGGTGAAGCGAATTTTCCACGAGCGCAACTGCAAGCTCGACCGGCTGGTGGAGATTTGCGCCGCTGCCGGCGTGGAACTGGAAAACGTGCTCGGCTCTATGAACAGGGGACCGGGGCCGGCCAACCACATCGCGTCGGACATCGAGCGCAAGCTCGCCAGCCGGCCGGCGCTGCTGTTCATCTTCGTCATGCTCTCCGAGAAATTCACGCCCGAAGGCATCATGCGCTCACAAGGGTTGAGCGAGGCCTCGATGTTCCTCTATCTGCGTGACCTCGAGGAGCTGGGCCTGGTCGCGCTTGGCCGCGGCCTGTCGGCCAGGTTGCTGGTCGAGACGCCGATCCAGTGGAATTTCGAAGGGCCGCTGCGGCCGCTGTTCGAGATGACCAACAAGAATTTTATCGGCTGGGCGATCACGCATCTGGAGCGGGAGGCGACCTTCGTCAGCTTCTCCAGGCGGATGCGGCCGGAGACGGCGGAAATGGTGAAGCGTGAGGCGGAGGAGCTGGCGGAACGCGTCAAATTGCTTGCCCATCACGATCAGCACACGACGCCCGAAGACGGGCTCACCGGTTACAAATGGACGTTTGCCTTTGGCGCGACGCCGTTCCCGGCGATCATGCCGATCGGGCCGCACCCGCGAGATGCCGGGGCGTCCGACCGGCCCGTCGCTCCTGCAAAGGGACGCCGTGCTTTGCCGGCCTGACACAGCCAATCATCCCGAGCAGGATTGTACCTGGCGGCTTGTCGCGCACCACTCCGGCGGCGCCGACTGCCACCATTTTTGGTGACCTGAACTGGGAAGCCTCCGCCTGTCCTGCTTCAGTTTCCACGATGATCTTTTGTCCGGACACTTTTTGCTCTTTGCAGCCGCGCTTCAAAAATGAAACCACATTCATGGTAGAGTTCGCGCACTGATTTGCCAGTAGAGGGCGGGTTTGCCGAATGCGTGACACGTCCCCGTGAAATCGAAGTGATCCTATGCCGACGGCGCCAACACTTGAACTTCGCCGCTATTCGCGCCTGAAAAATTTGCGGGAGCGCGCAGAACGCCAGGGTGCTGCATTGCAGTTCTGGGCGCGTACGGCATCGCTCGCCGTGATCTCCTGCTTCTTTTCATCGATCAGCCGCTGGGATGCCTCGCTGCTCTTCGTGCTGGCGGGCCTCGTGCTGTTCCAGCTCGTCGGCCTGATCCAGTTTCTCTTTGCGCGCCGTCGCAACGCGCCATGGTGGATCGGTTACCTCGTGGGTACGCTGGACATCATTCTGCTGACCGTTCTGCTGGTAACGCCCAACCCGTTTTCCCTGGAGGTCGCGCCGGCCGCGATGCAACTGCGCGAGGGCAGCTTCAAATTCCTGCTGATTTTCGTATGCCTTGGCGCGCTGACCCTTTCGACACGATTGGCGCTCTATCTCGGCGCGCTCGCGGCCTTGACGTGGGCGATCGGGGTGGGGTGGGTGATTTTTCATGCGGGAATCGTCATTCCGGCGACGAACCTCTATTCGCTGCCGATGACAGAGCGACTGAACCTCTATCTCAATCCCAATTTCGTCGATACATTCGCGCAGGCGACCAACGTGTTGGTTGTGCTGATTATCGGCGCGATCATGGCGCTGGTCGTCTCTCGTTCCCGACATCTGTCGGAAGACTATGTCAAGGCAGAGCGCGCCCGCGCCAATCTCGCCCGGCATTTTTCGCCCAATGTCGTCGACCAGCTCGCCACGGATGACGAGCCCTTCGGCCCGGTCCGCCGGCAGGATATCGCGGTGCTGTTCGCCGACATCGTCGGCTTCACACACTATTCCGAGGATCATCCGGCCGAAGCAGTGTTCGAACTTCTGCGTCAGTTCCACCGTCGCATGGAGCAGGTCGTTTTCGACCACCATGGCACAGTCGATAACTATATCGGCGATTGCATCATGGCGACATTCGGGGTTCCGCAAGCCAGCCATAACGACGCGACTCGGGCCATCCAGTGCGCTGAAGCGATGATCGCCGCTCTCAAAGACTGGAATGTGCAGCGGGTGTCCAGGGGGTACCCGCCGCTGGACGTTCGGATCGGTGCACAATATGGCGCAGTCGTCATCGGCGCGGTCGGCAGCGAGCGCAATCTGTCCTTCGCGGTGGTGGGCGACACCGTCAACGTCGCCAGCCGTTTGCAAGCGCTCTGCCGTGAGCTTCAGGCGAATATTTGCTTTGGGTCACGACTGATTGAGGCCGCGCAGGCGGAATCGCCCACGACACAGTTGAATGCGCGCGATCATGGACCGGTGAGCATCCGCGGCCGGGACGAACCGGTCCATGTTTGGGTCGAACACAGAGCCGAAAACCAGGGCGCTGTTGCGGTCTCGGCGTGATATAGGCCGCCATGTGAAACGCCTGCACCTCGGCCGGATAGCGGCCACGCCATAGGGGTATGTCCTGACCCAGGCCGAAAGCCATCACGTGCCTGAGGTGATTGCTCCAGCCTTCGCGGCTGCGGCGTCTGTGCCTGCCTTGTCCTCCCAGGTCACCGCCCGGTAGTCGAACCCGTATTCCAGCGTCGGCTTGACGATGCGGAAATACGGCGACAGGTCGAAATCGCGCGGCGTGTAGAGCGAGTGGTGGCGGATGTGCAGGATTTCCTTGCGCGAATAATTCGACTGGGCCGAGGCACGGCCGGGCGCCCGGGTGATCTCGGGCAGGATCGGATAGCGGATCTGGCCATAGGCCTCGGCGATCAGCGAGGAGCAGATGGCCCGGGTCGGGTCGCCGGAACCGAAAGCCAGCATGCGGCGGCGCCAGCGCACCGGCACCGGCGGTGTCGGGAAGAAGTAGCGCAGCATGTCGAAGATGTTCTTGAGATCGTATCTGAGGCCGAGCTTGCCGATCATGAAGGCAACGACCTCGTCGCGATCTTCCGGCGCCAGACCGCTCGCCCGGCAGATGCGCGTGTTATAAGTCCGGTAGCGCGACAGCGGCACGGCGATGCAGCCATCGCCAAGCGTGACCTCGATCAGGCGGCGCCGTTCCGATCCGTCTGCCGGTTCGGGCAAGGCATCGCCGACATAGAAGGCGGCATGCGACCAGGTCGACTGGGTCAGGTATTTGATCGCTGCCGAGATCTTCTGGTTGCCTTCGATGAGCAGGATGTCGCCGGGCTCGAGCGTTCGGCGCAGCGTTTCGGCATCGGACGGCGTGTAAGGCTCGTAGCCGGATGATTCCTCCTGCAGCCGGCCGGCAAGCCAGCGGCCAAGTCGGTCCAGAAGCGTGTCACCGGTCTCGATCATGCCAGACGGCGATTACCACAGGCCGGCGGCCTAGACCATGATCCCGAACCGAAGGACTGCGTCAGCCGGCGGCGCCGGGCGCGCCGGCCTCTTCGCGCGGCGCGGCGGCCAGATCGTCGCGCGCCTTGCGCGCAAGTTTCCTTGTCGAGCGCCTGGGGCTGTCGCCGAACAGACCGGCTGCGACGGCGAGACAGGTCTTCTTCAGGCTTTTCTCCGAGCGCTTCAACAGCTTGCTCAGAAGCCTCGTTTCTTGAGGAGAGCCGAGCGGCCGGTCGTCGGCATCGAGAAGTTCACACATGACGAACACATCATGCAATTCGCCCAGTCTTTCGCCGAGTTCGTCGACCGCCTTGCGCCGGGCCTTGATCGGCGTCGGCCACAGCCTTCCGAGCAGCGACAGATGCATGCCGTGGGTCTTTGCCGCCTTGCGCAGATTGTGGAAATCATCGGCCTCGCCGCGCGAGCCAGCCTTGTCCAGCGCCTTTCTGGCGCGGCGCAGGGTGATGCGGGCGCCGTCGGCAAGCACATCGGCGGCCTGTTCGGGCTGGTCGGGCAAGACCAATATGTCGATCCGGCTGATGCCCTCCTCGCAAGCCGCAATCGCCGCGCCTATTGCAGCGTCGAGGCCTGCTCCACCATGCAGTTCGTGCTGGCGCGCGACGAGCGTCTCGCGAACGGCATCGAGACCGCCACCCGCGCTCTGTTCGGGAAAGCTTGCTGCCAGCCGGTCGATTGTTTCAACCAGCGCGGTCGCCTCGCGCGGACCGGCAAGCAGGGCTGCAACGTCGCGGTAACACTGGTTCTCGGTCACGCAAAATGTTTCGTCTCCGGAACGGACCAGGCGCAGCAAGGCGCGAACGTTCTTCAGCCGCTTGCGGCATTTGTGCAGCCCCTGTTCCGGCCTGTCGCGCGCCGTGTCCAGATGGACCAGCGCCTTGCCGATCTCCTCGGCGAGGATGCGCCTAACCTCGCCGGTCAACGGCAGGCGCGGATTGATGCGATAGATCATGCGGCGATCTCCGGAATCCCCTCGAGGGCGAGCGACGCGTTGTATAACCTCTGCTCGCCGGTGACTTCACGGCCGAGCCAATCTGGCAGCATTTCGTCCGGCACGTCCTCAGGCGTCTCGAGCTCGGCGACCACCAGACCACTAAGCATCCCGCCGAAGACATCGACTTCATAGAGATGGCCGCGATGCCTAACATGGTGGCGTGTCTTCTCGATGACACGTCCGATGGCGAAGGCCAGCATCTCTTCCGCGTCCGCCAGAGGGATCGGATATTCGAATTCGTCGCGTTCGCGGGCCTTGCTGCCGAATTTGAGTGTCAGCTTTGCCGAGGCGCCGTCGCTGATGCGCACGCGCACCGAGCGGCCGGATGCGGCGGCGAGATAGAACTGGCGAATGCGGATATCCGCTTCGACCAGATCCCGCCACTCATTGCCGGAGACCAGGAACTTGCGCTCGATTTCCTTGACCATGGCTTCACACTAAAGCGCGTGCGGCTAGAGATGGCAAGGCGGCGATAGCCCGGGTTGACTTTAATCATTCGATTGATTAAATCGTTTATCATGAGCAAATCGACAAACGCCAAAACTCCGCGGCGCGAGGCTTCCCCCGCCGACATGACGCGCACGGCACTTGTCCGCGCGGCGCTGAAACTGTTCGGACGCCAGGGTTTCGACGGCACGTCGACGCGCGAGATCGCGGCTGAGGCCAAGGCCAATATCGGCTCGATCGCCTATCATTTCGGCGGCAAGGAAGGGCTCCGCAACGCCGCGGCCGACTATATCGTCGACACCATCCAGACCATTGCCGGCCAGGCGATCGGCAATCTGCAAGCGCCCGCGGCGGCAATGGCCGATCCCGAGGCAGCGCGGGCACATTTATTCGTCGCACTGGAGCGGATGGTGGCCTTCATCGCGGCAAGGCCGGAAGCCGGCGAGATCGTGCAGTTCGTCCTGCGCGAGCTGTCCCATCCAACCGCCGCGCTCGACCGTATCTATGACGGTGTGTTCGAACCGGCGCATCGCCGGCTGTGCCTGATCTGGGAACAGGCGACGGGGGAGCCGGCCGAGAGTGAGGCTACCCGGCTCACCGTGTTCACGCTGATCGGCCAGGTCGTCTATTTCCGCATCGGCCGCGAGGCGGTGATGCGCCGCATGGGCTGGCGCGCGATCGGCGACGCCGAGGCCGCTAAGATCGCAGCGGCGGTGACGGATAACCTTGGGGCCATATTGGCCGCCCGGAAGGATCGTAGGTCATGAGTTTTCTTTGTTCTCTGCCGCTCGCCGCCCTGCTTTTCAGCGCCTGCGCACCGGCCGCGCCGCTCGCCGTCGGCTATGTCGAGGGCGACTATGTGCTGCTCGCGCCGATCGAGGTGGCGCAGGTCGAGACGATTTCGGTCAAGCGCGGCGACCGCGTCGCGCCGGGCACGCCGGTGGTGACGCTTGAAAGCGCCGACGCAAGAATAGCCGTCGCGCAAGCCGAGGCGGCGCTTGCCCAGGCCCAGGCGCAACTTGCCGACCTGCAGGTCGGCAAGCGGCCGGAAGAGATTGAGGTGCTCAAGGCGCAGGTCGACATGGCCAGGGCGCAAGCCGCCGACGCCAAACGCAGATACACCCGCGCCAGCGATTTGTTCAAACGCGGCACCGGCACGCAGGCCGATTTTGATACCGCCTCGGCCACGCTGGAGACAGCCAACGCGCAGGTCGGCCAGGCGGAAGCCAATCTCGCCGTTGGCGGCCTGCCGGCACGGCCCGAGACGATCAAGGCCGCCGACAATCAGGTCAGTCAGGCGCAATCGGCGCTCGAGCAGGCGCGATGGCGGCTTTCGAAGCGCGTGCTGGCGGCGCCGTCGCCCGGCCGCGTCAACGACGTGATCCGCAACCCCGGTGATACGGCCGGCCCGACCGCGCCGGTCATTTCGATGCTGCCGGACGGCGCGGTGAAGCTCAGCGTCTATGTGCCGGAAAGTGCGTTCTCGTCGGTGAAAGTCGGTACGCTGCTTAATGTCCATTGCGATGGCTGCGGGCCGGACGTGAAGGCTCGCGTCAGATACGTGTCGCCGGACCCGGAGTTCACGCCACCAGTGATCTATTCACTGGAGACCCGGCAGAAGCTGGTCTACCTGGTCGAGGCGCGGCCGGAGGGCGACGCCAGCGCCCTGCAGCCGGGGCAGATCGTCGATGTCGATCTGGCGGACATCGGCAAATGAACGTCATCGACGTTCACGGCCTGGTCAAGCGCTTCGGTGACAAGACCGTCGTCGACCATGTGACGATGACGGTGGCCGAAGGCGAGATCGTCGGCTTCCTCGGCCCGAACGGCTCGGGCAAGACGACGACCATCCGCATCATGTGTGGGCTGCTGACGCCGGATGAGGGCGACGGCACGGTGCTCGGCTTCGACATCCGCACCGACAGTCTGAGGATCAAGCGCGAAGTCGGCTATATGACGCAGAAATTCTCGTTCTACGAGGATCTGACCATCGCCGAGAATCTCGAATTCGTGGCGCGGCTCTATGGGTTGAAGCCACTCGACGAGCATGTGGCTAAGACGCTGGAGGAGCTCGGCCTGACCTCGCGCAAGGACCAGTTGGCCGGCACGCTGTCCGGCGGCTGGAAGCAGCGGCTGGCATTGGCCGCCTGCATCATGCACAAGCCCAGATTGCTGCTGCTCGACGAGCCGACGGCGGGCGTCGATCCGAAAGCCAGGCGTGAATTCTGGGACGAGATCCATCGGCTGGCCAGCGGCGGCCTGACCGTGCTGGTCTCCACCCACTACATGGACGAGGCCGAGCGCTGCCACCGCATCAGCTACATCTCGTATGGCAAGATGCTGGCGTCAGGCACGGTCGAGGAGGTGGTCAGGAATGCCGGGCTAACGACCTTCGTCGTGCAAGGCCCGCGGCTTGATCAGGTTGCTGCCGCACTCGGCGGCCGCCCCGGCGTCGACCAGGTAGCGCCATTCGGCGCGACGCTGCATGTCGTCGGTTCCGACAAGAAGGAACTGGAAGCAGCACTGGCCGATGTCGAGAAAGAGCACAAGGGCGTGACGGTGACGCCGGGCGAGACCAGCCTGGAGGATGTGTTCATCCAGTTCATGTCCGGCTCGAAGGACAACATGGGATGAAAAATGGGATAAACAGCGTCTTTTCCTTCGCCAGGCTCGGCGCGCTGCTGATCAAGGAGTTCATCCAGATGCGGCGCGACCGCATCACCTTCGCCATGATGCTGGGCGTGCCGCTGATGCAGCTGGTGCTGTTCGGCTATGCCATTAACAACGATCCGAAGAGCCTGCCGGCAGCCCTGGTGGCGATGAGCAGCGATCCTTACACGCGGGCCATGGTTTCGGCGCTGCAGACCACCGGCTACTACCGCTTCGACCATGTCGCGCAAAGTGCCGCCGAGGCGGAATTCCTGATGGCGCGCGGCGACGTCGCCTTCGTCGTCACCATCCCCGCCGATTTTGCCAGGCGGGTCGAGCGCGGCGACAGCCCGCAGATCCTGATCGAAGCGGACGCCACCGACCCAGCCGTCGCCAGCGGCGCCATCTCGACGCTCGGCACGGTCGCCAACCAGGCGCTGCTCAGGGCACGCGGCATGCAGGAAACGGCCGCCGAAGCTGCCCGGGGCCAGCTCGAGGTGGTGGTGCACCGGCGCTACAATCCGGAAGGCATCTCGCAATACAACATCGTGCCCGGCCTGCTTGGCGTCATCCTGCAGATGACAATGGTGATGATGACCTCGATCGCGCTGACGCGCGAGACCGAGCGCGGCACGATGGAGAATCTCCTGGCGATGCCGTCCAGCCCGCTTGAAATCATGCTGGGCAAGGTGCTGCCCTATCTGGTGGTCGGCGCCGTGCAAGTGGTGGTGGTGTTGGCGGCGGCCAAGCTTTTGTTTGGCGTTCCCTTCACCGGGTCGTTGTCACTGCTGCTTGCGGCGGTCCTGGTCTTCGTGTTGGCGCTGGTGCTGCTCGGCTACACCATTTCGACGATGGCGCGCACCCAGATGCAGGCGCTGCAGCTCACCTTCTTCTTCTTTCTGCCGTCGATCCTGTTGTCGGGCTTCATGTTCCCCTATCGCGGCATGCCCGGCTGGGCGCAGATCTTCGGCGAGATCCTGCCGTTGACGCATTTCCTGCGCATCATCCGCGCGGTGATGCTGAAGGGCGCCGAACTGCCGGCGGTCGCAACCGAGATCGGCTGGCTCGTCGGGTTCGTGGCGCTCTTCGCCGGCGTGGCGCTGGTGCGGTTCCGCCGAACGCTGGACTAAGGCCTGTGGCCTAGCTTTGGCCGCGTTTGGCCTTCTCTTCATTCGCCAGATACTGGTGAACGAACGCGATCGCCATGCTCCCTTCTCCGACCGCTGACGCAACCCGCTTGACAGGACTCAAGCGTACGTCGCCGCAGGCAAAGATTCCGGGCGCACTGGTTTCGAGCAGATAGGGATCGCGGTCGTGCGACCAGCCCCCGGCCTTCTTCACATCGTCCCCGGTCAGCACGTATCCGCGGGCATCGCGCACGACATCGGCCGGCAGCCACTCGGTCTCGGCGTTGGCGCCGATGAAAACGAACAGCCCGCCGCAATCGTGCCGGCTCACCTCGTTGGTCGCCTTGTCGAGAATGTCGATCGCCGTCAGGTGAGTCTCACCGTGCACGGCCTGGACTTCCGACCGAAGCTGGACTTTTACGTTCGATTTCGCCCTGAGCTGCTCGATCAAATAGTGGGACATGCTGTCTGCAAGGGACGGGCCGCGCACGAGCAGTGTCACGTTGCGCGCATGGCCCGAAAAATGCAGCGCTGCCTGGCCGGCCGAGTTGCCGGCGCCAATCAGGAAGACATCCAGTCCATGGGTGGTGCTTGCCTCGCTGCGCGCGGCTCCGTAGTAGACACCCTTGCCGATAAGCCGGTCGAACCCGTCTATGCCGAGACGGCGCCATGTCACGCCTGTTGCAAGGATGAGGCTGCGCGCCCGCACGACATCGGTGCCGTCGAGAAACAGATCGTGCGTAACAGGATCGATGCCGGCGACGGAGCGGGTGACCAGGATTTCGGCGCCCAGCCGTCTTGCTTGCTGCAGCGCGCGACTGGCCAGTTCGTCGCCGGAAATTCCGCTGGGAAAGCCGAGATAGTTCTCGATCCGCGACGATGTCCCCGCCTGTCCGCCAGGCGCCTCGCGCTCAACGACGATCGTGCGCAGCCCCTCGGATGCGCCGTAGACCGCCGCGGCAAGGCCGGCCGGGCCGCCACCGATGATCGCCACATCGTACTCGGCGCCGCGCGGGCGCGTCTGCAACCCGAGGCGAATGGCAAGATCGCGCACGGCCGGACTTTCCATGATCTCTCCGTCCGCCAGCCGGGCAACGGGACCATCGAGAGCCGGCCTGCCCGTGGCGGACCAGAAGGCCTCGGCATCCGATGTGTCGGGCAACACCCAAGTGAATGAGATCTGGTTGCGGGCCAGAAACCGGCGCAGCTCCCCGCACGCCGTATCCCAGCGATGGCCGACCAGTGTCACGCGCGGCTTCTGCGGCTCGGCGGTGATGCTCTGCAGCCCGCCCATCCGCTCGCGCGCAAGCGCGCTGACCTTTTGGGCCACGTCCTTTGAAACCGCCGCGATGGAATAATATTGCTGGACCTCGAGCCGCATGACGCGGGACGGCTCAGTGGCGCGATACCCGCCCGGAAAACCCGAGCCCAAGGCAATCGGCACCTCACCGAATATCGTTCCCGGCAGCCGCCAGCCGAGTGTCCGCTCGACGCCGTCGAAGGTCTTTACGACTTCGATCTTGCCGGCGAGAACCGCAAACAGCGCGGCCTCTCCGCCCTCATGAACCGCGAACTCTCCGGGGCTGAGATGAAGGTCGGCCGCCGTCCGCGCCAGCCGCTCCAGCTCGCCTGCCGGCAACCCCGAAAACAACGGGATCGCTCCCACTTCATCAACTGTCAGCATGGTCCCTCGCGGGAGCCAATTAGCGTTGTTTTTCCGTTTTGATCAACAAAAAAGCGGAGTCTCGCTGGCGGATAGGTTGTGAAACAGCGCGCTTGAAGCGCGTCGGGTTGTGCCGATAGGCATGACCATTCGGGTCGAGTTTCATGCCGGCTTGGCCTGAGCCGGTACCGGCGGCAATTCAGGCGCATCCAGCCCTTTGAAAGGATCGCGCCAGGCGTCGATTTCTTCAAACTGACGATACCAACGGCCGACAGACGGATAGTCGGCGAGCGGCAATCTGGCGACATCGTTGAACGGCAGAAACGTCGCCATTCGAAAGTCGGCGTAGGAAACCGAATTCTCGACCAGCCATTCTCGCTCCGAAAGCGCGGCCTCGAGTGTTGCAGCGGCAGTGCGGAAGTCTCTCAGGCCCTCCTCAACCCGGCCCTGATCGATCGGGCCGAGCCCATATCGCTGTTTCGTCCCGCGTTCGAAATGCACGACGTCGCAAGCTCTTGCGAAGTTCTCCTTCCCCCAACTGAGCCATCGGATCATCTCGGGTTCGTCGTCGCCGGTGCGCCAGAGATCCGAATGCGCGTCGTGAAAGCCGGCAGGCGATGGCGTCGGCCTCCCAGAGGCTTTTTCCCGAGCCTACAAGTATGGGCAATGAAAGATTGGGATTTAGCGGGCGATATCGCTCGGCCTGCCCGGGAGCGAAGGGGGAGGCGAATTCAAACTCGACCTTTGCGTTGAGATAACGTGCCACCGCGACCGCGAGGCGAGGATTGGGATTGCGGCTGAAGAACAGTTTCATTCCTGTCTGTCCTTGAATGGTACCGGTTCGATTGGACACGCAGGGGACGCTTTGACACCTTTACCGGCCGCGTGGCCCGGAACTGGTCGCCACCTAAGCCGCCGCCATGATCTCAGCATAGGTGCCGAAATCGACATTGCCGCCGGAGAGCACCACGGCAACGCATTTGCCTGATAGCTCGATTTCGCCCGACGATAGCGCGGCCAGCCCGACGCAGCCGCCGGGCTCGACCACCAGCTTGAGATGGGCCATGGCGTCACGCATCGCCTGTGCCGCTGCCTTGTCGGAAACGGCAATGCCGCCGGCAAGATTCCTGCGGTTGATCTCGAAGGTGATCGCGCCCGGCTCGGTGGTGAGGAGCGCGTCGCAGATCGAAGTGTGGCCAGGTTCGATCGAAACCCGCGCACCTCTGGCCAGTGAACGACAGGTGTCGTCGAAATGCTCGGGTTCCACCGCCCAGACGGCCGTACCAGGTGATGCATCCTTGACCGCGATGGAGATGCCGCTGCTCAAGCCGCCGCCGCCGCAGGGAATGACGACCGCATCGAGGCTCACGCCGAGCGCTTTCGCCTGCGCCATCAGCTCGAGGCCGATCGTGCCCTGGCCGGCGATGATGGCCGGATCGTCGAATGGCGGAACCAGGACCATACCCCGTTCCATGTAAGGGCGAACGACCGTCATTCGGTCATCGCGGAAACGGTCGAACGGAACCACTTCCGCTCCCATCTTCCTGACATTGCCGACCTTCATTGTCGGCGCGTCAGTGGGCATGGCGATGACTGCCTTGACCCCGAACATCGCCGCCGAGGCGGCGACGCCTTGCGCATGGTTGCCCGACGAGAAGGCGACGACGCCGCGGCTGCGTTCTTCCGCGGTGAGCGAAGACAGTTTGTTGTAGGCGCCACGGAACTTGAACGAGCCGGTGCGCTGCAACGTCTCCGGCTTGAACAGTATCCTGGCGCCGAAGCGCTTGTTCAGCTCCGGCGATTCGATCAGCGGCGTTTCGACGATCAAGCCTGACAATCGCAATGCTGCGGCGCGGATATCGGCGATGCCGGGAGGCGAGGTCATGGCGAGGTCCTGTGTGATCGCCCATGGTGCACGGAAAACCAGGCCACGCACCACTGAAAAAATGTGACCGACACAATTCGCCTTTGGGCAGGAAAGCGGGCGTGCCTGTCGCCTACCGGCTCCCCGGCCCTCCGCTATGGCTCCGGGCGTTCGTCGCTTCAATCGACAAATCGTTGTCGATTGATCGGCTTCGCCGACCGCTCCTCACCCCAAAAGCGTCCGTCGCCGCTTGGCGCCACCCATCTTGCGCCAGTTGTTGAAGCGATGGGTGGCGGCGGCGAAGGAGATCTTCATCTGCTGGGCAACCGAATAGCGCGACTTGCCCTCGTCGAACATGCGGTAGCAGCACTCGACGCCCTCCTCGGTCAGCTTGCCGTCGGGGGCCTTGTTGTGCGGATTGGCGGGATCGAATTTTTCGACCTGCTGCTCGACCAGGCCTTTCAGGCGCTGCAGGTCGGCCTCGATATTGGCGATGAGGTCGAGAACAGGTTTCGGGTCAAACGCATGGGTGGGCTGCTTTGCCGGCATCTACGGATTCCTTTCTCTTGGCTTAGGTTCGGCTATATAGGTGAACATTCGCCAATAGTGAAGGGCGGCGGAGGATCCCCCGGAACCAATAATTTTGAACCTCCGGGCGACGGGCGCGATTGACCAACGGCGCACCAGACCATAGTTTAGAACTATTCTAAACTATGGTGAATTTCTCATGCTTTCCCGTGTTTTCGGCTTTGGCCGCCGTCCCTTCGAATCGCTCTCGGAGCAAGAGATCCTGGCGCTCGCCATCTCTTCCGAGGAAGACGACGGGCGTATCTACCGGGCCTATGCCGATGGATTGGCAGATAGTTTTCCACATTCGGCCAAGGTGTTCGAGGAGATGGCCGAGGAGGAGGACGGCCATCGCGACTCGCTGATCGAGCTTCACCGCGAGCGTTTCGGCGAGCGCATTCCGCTGATCCGGCGCGAGCATGTGAAAGGTTATTACGAGCGCAAGCCGGACTGGCTGGTCAGGCCGCTCGGTATCGAGCATGTGCGCCAACAGGCCGAGTCGATGGAGCGGCAGGCGTATCTGTTCTACGTCGAGGCGGCGAAACGCACCAGCGATGCCTCGACGCGAAAGCTGCTCGACGATCTGGCGGTGGCCGAACAAGGCCACGAGACGCTGGCGCAGCGGCTGGAGCAAAAGCATGTGCCGGGCGCGGTGAAGAACGAGGAAGCCGCGGCCGAGCAGCGCCAGTTCATCCTGACCTATGTGCAACCGGGACTGGCCGGGTTGATGGACGGATCGGTGTCGACGCTGGCGCCGATCTTTGCCGCCGCCTTCGCCACGCACGACACGTTCCAGACCTTTCTGGTCGGGCTTGCCGCCTCGATCGGCGCCGGCATCTCGATGGGCTTCACCGAGGTGGCCTCCGACGACGGCAAGCTGTCGGGCCGCGGCTCGCCGGTGAAACGCGGGCTGACAGTCGGCATCATGACCATGCTGGGCGGCCTCGGCCACGCGCTGCCCTACCTCATCCCGTTTTTCTGGACGGCGACGATTGTCGCTGCGGTCGTGGTGTTCTTCGAGCTATGGGCGATCGCCTTCGTGCAGAACCGCTACATGCAGACGCCGTTCTGGCGCGCCGCCTTCCAGGTGGTGCTGGGCGGCGCGCTGGTGTTTGCGGCCGGCGTGCTGATCGGGAATGCTTAGCTTCTTCCCTTCTCTCACAAGGGGGGGAAGGGAGCCACGCCGGTCCACTCACCCATGCACCCCCCGGCTGTCCTCAGGCGCCTCGGCCCGTTCGGTCAGGCCATAGTCGCGCACGACATGGGCGATGCGCAGACGATAGTCGGCAAAGATGCCGCCACGGCCGGCCTTCTGCGCCCGCCTATGTTCCTCCGTGTTGCGCCAGGCCTTCACCGCCTCCTCGTCGCGCCAGAACGACAGCGACAGGATGCGATTCGGGTCAGTGAGGCTCTGAAAGCGCTCGATAGTGAGAAACCCGTCGATGCCGTCGAGCAGCGGGCGCAGGTCGGCGGCGAGGCCGAGATAGGCATCGCGCTTGCCCGCTGCCGGCTCGACCTCGAAGATGACGGCGATCATAATTTCACCAGAGAGGCATGCGGCCCGGACGCCAGCTTCAGGAACATGCGATCCTCCTTCAGGATGAATCTTTCACGCCGCGCGAACTCGTAATTCGCCTTGCCGACCGGATCGGCGGCCAGCCTGGCACGGTAGGCCTCGTAAGCCGCCAGGCTGTCGATGTTGTAGGCGGCGTAGGCGGTCGTGGCCGAGCCTTCATGCGGAGCAAAATAGCCGATCAGATCGGCGCCGCAGCGCGGAATGGCCTGGCCCCAGTTGCGGGCATACTCCTCGAACGCCGCCTTGCCGAACGGGTCGATCTCGTAGCGGATAAAGCAGGTGATGGTCATCTTTTGTCTCCTAGACGGGTGGATGCATTCTTGACGCCCACAGTTCGAGCGGTGTCGAAATGTTCAGTGGTTCTAGTGTGCTAGGCAATTTCTCCGCTGGTCATGCTTGCCAGAAGGATTTCGCGCATTCGTGGCGAACGTCTTCCGGCGTCAGGCCAAGGTCGCGCAAAAGATGCTCGTCGATCTCGGCAAGGTCGAGGCGCTGAAGATAGCGGTCGTGCCACCGCGCCAGAAGCCGCAAATGCAACCGGCGCAAGACGAAGAACGGAAACGGCCGGCGGCCGAACCGGCCAGTGGATACGGCGTCGGGAACGGTTTTTGCAGTCATCGTCGTCTCCTTGATCTCAGTGGAGGTTAGTGGTTATCTGACAAGAATGCTTCGATGAGGAACGAACTATGCGTGAAGGACCAGATATAGCCCGCATCGCCAGCCTGGTCGGCGATCCGGCGCGGGCAAACATGCTGACCGCGCTGATGGGCGGCACGGCGTTGACGGCGAGCGAACTGGCGCTCGAAGCCGGTGTGTCGCTGCCGACCGCCAGCTCGCATCTGTCGAAACTGATGGAGGGCGGGCTGCTGACGCTGGCAAGCCAGGGGCGGCATCGCTATTACGGCCTCGCCGGGCCGCAGGTGGCTGGCATGATCGAAGCCATCACCGGTGTCGCCGCAGCGGTCGGGCCGCAGCGGGTCCGGCCGGGTCCCCGTGATGCGGCCATGCGCGTGGCGCGTGTCTGCTACGACCACCTCGCCGGAGAACAGGCCGTGGCGATGCTCGACCGCCTTGTCGCTCGACAAGTGCTCCTGCGCGACGACAAGGAGATCAGGCTTGGGCCGTCGGCCGCCTCGTATTTTGCCGCGATTGGCATCGGTGTCGAGAGCAAGGCGCGACGACCGGTGTGCCGGGCGTGCCTCGACTGGAGCGTGCGGCGCTCACATCTTGCCGGCACGCTGGGCGCCGCCATTCTCGACAAGATCCTTGCCGAAAAATGGGCAAGGCGCGAGAAAGACAGCCGCGCGGTGATCTTTTCGCCGACGGGCAAGCAGGCGTTCGAGAAGGTGTTTCTCGCTTGATTGTTAGCCGCGCTTGAGCACCTTGCCCTGCCTGAAAAAATCCTTCCACGGATCGGCTTCGGCCAACTGCTTCAGCGTCGTCTTGTCGCCGATCGGAAATGCGTTCGGCGCCAGTCCGGCCTCGATCTCCGCCCAGGTCGCCGGCATCGACACGGTAGCGCCCTTCTTGGCCCGCGACGAATAAGGCGCCACCGTGGTCGAGCCGCGGCTATTGCGCAGATAGTCGACGAAGATTTTTCCGGTGCGCGCCTTCTTCGACAGCGTCGCCGTGTAGCGGTCGGGTGCCGCCTGTTCCAGCGCGCGGGCGAAATCATGGGCGAAGTCTTTCACCTCATCCCAATCCGCCGATGGTTTCAGAGGCACGACGACATGGTAGCCCTTGCCACCCGACGTCTTGACGAAATTCGGCAAGGACAGCTCATCGAGCCTACCGCGGATTTCGAGCGCCGCCGCGCGCACCGCTTTCACGTCGACGCCTTCGTCGGGATCGAGATCGAAGATGATCTGGTCCGGCTTGTCCAGTTCGTCGATGGTGCAGCCCCAGATATGGATCTCGACCACGCCGAGCTGGACCAAGGCAGCGACACCGTCGAAGTCACGGATGAACAGGATCTCCTCGTCGTCCGTCGGATCCTTCATCCTGGCGATCTTGTCATGCATGCCGGCCGATGCATGCTTCTGGAAAAAGCGCTGGCCCTCGACGCCGTCCGGCGCGCGCACCAGGCTTAGCGGCCGATTGACGACGAATTGCTGCATGCGCGGCCAGACCAAAGCGTAGTGATCGAGCAGGCCCTGCTTCGATACCTTCTCCTGCGGCCACAGAAGCTTGTCGGGATGAGAAAGCTTTACGACGGTTTTAGCAGCTTCCGAGGATTCAACAGAGGTGCCCTTCCCCCCGGGCGGCTTTGCCTTGGTGTCGGCCTTGCCCGCGGGCGCCTTTGGCTTTTCCTGCACGACTTCCTCCGCCGGTTTGTCCTCGCGCAATCCCTGGAACGAGGCGTGGCGTATTATACGGTCGGACGTCCAGGTACGGAACTCCACTTCGCCGACAAGGTCTGGCTTCACCCAAACCACTCCTTTGCCCAGCCCTTTGCCCCTCGGTAGCGCCCTGTCGAAGGGCGAGGTCTTCGCCTTCAGAGCATCAAGCTTCTTCTTCAGGTCGTTGGTGCCCTGCATCGAAAAGCCGGTGCCGACACGGCCGGCATAGTGCAGCTTGCCGCCCTCATGGTAGCCGACCAGCAAGGAGCGCAATCCACGCCCGGTCTTCTCCGACGGCAGGTAGCCGCCGATGACGAATTCCTGGCGAAGCGTGCATTTCGACTTCACCCAGGACAAGCCGCGGCCGCTGCGATAGGGCGCGTCGGCGCGCTTGGAGACGATGCCTTCCAGCCCCATGCGGCAGGCGTGCTCCAGCATGACCTTGCCCGGTTCGGCAAAATGGTCGCTGAAGCGGACTGCCGAATTGTCTGGCTGTTTGCCAAGCAAGTCCTGCAAAGCCTGCTTGCGCTCGACCAGCGGCTCTGTGCGCAGATCCTCGCCGTCGAGACGCATCAGGTCGAAGACGTAATAGAGAAAACGATCCGTGCGGCGCGCCGACAGATCCGCCTGGAGCAGCGCGAAGGACGAGACGCCGCTGTCCGCCAGCACGACGATCTCGCCGTCAATGATGGCATCCATGCATTTCAGGCGCCCGAGTCCCGCAACAATCTCGCCGCCGAACTTGTCCGTCCAGTCAAGGCCGGTGCGCGTCAAGAGCCGCACCTCGGTGCCGGCAAGCTGCGCCTGCATGCGGTAGCCGTCGAATTTCACCTCATGCAGCCATTCCTTGCCGGGAGGGGCATCCCTTTGCAGTGTGGCGAGGCATGGTTCAATGAATTCGAGCTGCCTTGCCGCCTTGGCCTTCGCCTTGCTAGCGAGCCGTTTGTTCGAATGCCAGACCCTTGGCTTCTTGCCATCGGCGGTCTTGCCTTCGCCGACCTCCTCGATCGTCATGCCCGACTTCACCGATTCTGGCGCCTCCAGCAAGATGTCCTCGCCCGGCCGGGCGGCGGAATCGTCGGATTTGATCAGCAGCCAATTGTCGCGCGTTTTGCCGGGACGCGGCTTCAGGCGCACCAGATGCCAGAGACCGTTCAGCTTGTGGCCGTGCAACTCGAAGCTGATATGGCCCTTTTTCATCGCCTGGGCCGGATCGGTCTCCGGTTGCCATCTGCCTTCGTCCCAGACGATGACCGAGCCGCCGCCATATTCGCCCTTGGGAATGGTGCCCTCGAAGGAGGCGTAGTCGATCGGGTGGTCCTCGACATGCACGGCGAACCGCTTTTCATGCGGATCGAGGCTCGGGCCCCGGGTTATCGCCCAGCTCCACAGCACGCCATTGTGTTCGAGGCGAAGGTCGTAATGCAGCCGTGTCGCGGCGTGCTTTTGAATGACAAAGATGCCGCCGGCCTCACCTTTCCTGCTGCGAACGACCTTGCCGGCCGGCTCGGCAGTCTTCTTGAAATCGCGCTTGGCGTGATACTGCTCAAGGCTGGCCATGACACGCGATCCTATGCGGATTTTCTATGGCGTCGAGGCTTCGGCTTGGCGACGCCGGCACGAGGTCTTGAACGGATAGAAATCGTTTCAGTTCCGGCCCCGCGAAAAGCGAGGCACGCCGGATTGCCCGGCGTTGCCTCGATCGAGAGTGCTATTCGGCGGCTTGAAGGTTGACCTTGGCCTCCGCGATCTCGGTAAGCTTGCGGTCGGTAGCCTGCTCTTCCTTGATGTTGTTGGCCAGGACATTGGCGCAGTCGCTGCGGCCAAGCTGCTTGGCCCAGGCAATCAACGTGCCGTAACGGGTTATCTCATAGTGCTCGACCGCTTGCGCGGATGCGATCAGGGCGGCGTCGAGAACATCCTTGTCGTCGATGTCGCCGCTGACTTCATCGGCTTCCTCGAGAATGCCGTCGATGGCCGGACAGTTGACCGTCTTGGCCTTCACGCCGTGCAGTTCGAACACGTTCTCGACGCGCGCGATATGGCCCTTGGTCTGCCCGAGGTGCTTCTCCAGGCCGGCTTTCAATTGCGGATTGGTCGCCTTGTCGATCATCTTCGGCAGCGCCTTCTCGATCTGTTTTTCGGCGTAATAGATGTCGCGCAGCGTGTGGACGAAGAGGTCGTCCAGCGTCTTGATGTCTTTCGAAAAGAAACCCATGGCTTTTGCCTTTCCATCGTTCTCGCTGTGTTGGGATTCCGGCGGCGGTTCCGCACGGAAGCCGCTGTCTGCTGGAGCCGGGTTGGTGCGGCTCTTGTCGTCAACGTGCGGCTATCGGACGGGTTCCTGACTTTCCCTGGGCAAGCACGGAAATTTCGCGGCACCGGCCAAGGCTGAAACAGAAGCGCGCCGCAGCGACATCCAAACGAAACATATGTGATGCAAAAGTCACATCGACCGAAATGTCGACGCACTGCATGGAAAGACCCCGAATCAGCCGCATTGCGGCCATGAACCAAGGCATTTTCGACCAGATATTAACATCGTGTTCACCGACTATTCACGCCTCGACGCTATGATCCTCGCAATTCGGAAGGGACATCCGAAATCGGGACAGGGACAGGTAAAATGAACTTCTTGACGCACCTCATCGGCTACGCTGCCGCCATCCGCGAATTCGTCGCGCCGACCTACCGGCCGGAGCGCTATTACATGCGCGGCCCAGGCCCTGCTTGCGCACGCCGCGGCCACACGCTCGGCATCAGCGCGCACTGATGACGACCATGGAAAGCCGTCATGACAGCCGGATCTGCAGGCCGGCCGCCGATCACCGTGCGACCACCTATCGCACGGAGCGTTCTGCGCTCGCCGACCGGCGGCGTGCGACAACAAGGTTCTGAGATTCTGGGGCTTTGATCTCGCCGCCGGCAAGCTTAGTGTCGTTTGACACCAAGCAGCCGGGACCCGCGTGACCACCCAGCCAAACCATCCTCCTGAAAAGCCAGCCTTCGATGCAAGCCATCCGTTGATCGTGTTCGACGGCGTCTGTGTGCTGTGCTCGGGCTTCGTGCGCATGGTGGTCAGGCTCGACCCCAAAAGCCGCTTCCGCTTCGCCACGGCGCAGTCGCCGCTCGGCGAAGCGCTGTTTCGAAAATACGGGCTGCGGACGGATAGCTACGAGACCAATCTGGTCCTCATCGACGGCGCCGCCTTCACCCGCCTGGACAGTTTCGTCGCCGTCATGGCCGAACTGGGCTGGCCGTGGCGGGCGGCGAGGTCTTTCCTCCTGCTGCCGCGCCCGCTTCGCGACTGGCTCTATGACCGCATTGCGAAGAACCGGTACGCGCTGTTCGGCAGGAAAGAGAGTTGCGAGATCCCCTCCGCTGAACTGAAAGGGCGGCTGATTGGCTAAGCGAAGGCTCCTGGGAAGCTTCTGCGCTACCCGAGGCGGCAGCGCTTGGGAGAGCAGCCGATGAAGGTTCTCATCGTCGGCGGCTACGGCACATTTGGCGGCCGCATCGTCGAACTGCTGGAGAACCAACCGCGCCTGACGCTGATCATCGCCGGCCGCTCGCTTGCCAAAGCCAATGCCTATTGCGGGAGCCGTCACGGCGCTGAGGCGCGGCTCGTGCCGGCACAGTTCGACCGCGACGGCGATCTTGCGGCGCAACTGGCCTCATTGCGTCCCGACACGATGGTCGACGCCAGCGGTCCGTTCCAGGCCTATGGCGAGGGGCGCTACCGCGTTATCGAGGCCTGTATCGCCCAGGGCGTCAACTATCTCGATCTCGCCGACGGGTCGAATTTCGTCGCCGGCGTTTCTGCATTCGACGCGGCGGCGCGCGAGACCGGTCTTTTCGTGCTGTCCGGAGTTTCCAGCTTTCCGGTGCTGACGGCAGCGGCGGTGCGCCGGCTATCTCTTGATATGGCGCGGGTCGAGACCATTCGTGGCGGCATCGCGCCGTCGCCCTTTGCCGGGGTCGGCGAAAACGTCATCCGCGCCATTGCCGGCTATGCCGGACAACCAGTGCAGCTCGCACGCGACGGCGAACCGTCGCAGGGCCACCCGTTCACCGAACAGATGCGTTACACGATCGCGCCGCCCGGCCGCCTGCCGCTGAGGAGCACGTTGTTCTCGCTGGTCGACGTGCCGGACCTGCGGGCGCTCGCCGATCTCTGGCCGCAGGCACAGACGATCTGGATGGGCGCCGGGCCGGTGCCGGAAGTGCTGCACCGCGCTCTGATCGGTCTCGCCTGGCTCGTGCGCGCCGGCCTGGTCCGCTCGCTCTTGCCCTTGGCTTCGCTCATGCACTGGGCGAGCAACCGGCTGCGCTGGGGCGAGCATCGCGGCGGCATGTTTGTCGCGGTGGAAGGCGCGGATCGGTCGCGTACGCCGGTCAGGCGCTCATGGCATCTGCTGGCGGAGGGCAATGACGGGCCGCTGATCCCGTCGATGGCGGTCGAGGCGCTGGTGCGCAAGGCGCTGGACGGACATATGCCTGCGCCAGGAGCGCGGGCGGCCGTGCGCGACCTGGAACTCGAGGACTATGAAGCGCTGTTTGCCAACCGGACGATCCATACCGGCTTCAGGGACGATACCGCCGATGCGGACAAGCCGCTCTACGCCGCCTTGCTCGGCGACGCCTGGCAAAACCTGCCCAAGGAGATCCGCGCCATGCACGATGGCACGACCAAGGCGCAGGGACGCGCCAGCGTCGAGCGCGGAGGCAATATGTTTGGCCGGCTTGCAGCCTGGCTGGTCGGGTTTCCGAAGACCCGTGACGACATCCCGGTCGATGTCCGCTTCCACGCCAACGAAAACGAAGAAACCTGGACGCGGACATTCGGCGGGCAGGGTTTCTCCAGCCGCCAGTTCGCCGGATGCGGCCGATCCGAGTGGTTGCTGTGCGAACGCTTCGGCCCGCTGACCTTCGCCATGGCGCTGGTCGCCGAGGAGAACCGGCTGTCGCTCGTGCTGAGCCGCTGGAGCATTATTGGCCTGAAGCTGCCGATGTGGCTTTGCCCGCGCTCGACATCTTTTGAGAGCGTGGAGAACGGCCGCTTCCGCTTCCATGTCGAGATCTCGCATCCGCTCACTGGATTAATCGTGCGCTATCGCGGCTGGCTCGAACCCTCGCACGGTTCCAACACGATCGTGCCGCCGGCCGCCTTGCCCAGTTCGCGGCAGTCTTCAACCGTGCACAGTGTCCAGCCTTCGCCGGTGGCGCCGGATGCGGCGAGCACGAGGCGCGGCTGAGGCTTGGTCGGGGGCGTGTAGGCCCACCAGCCGTCCCGCAGAAGCGCGCCCTCGGGCGGCTCCATGCCGGCGCCCGAGCCCTTGATCCGTGCCTCGACGATTTGCAGGCCGGAAGGCATCACCTTCCAGTCTTCCTGCCAATGTGTCTTTTCCACCGAATGCGTCCAGGACAGCGTGAAAGCGGCGACAGCCAGCGTCACCGTCTTGCCGGCGGCCAGGATACAAAGGCTCATGCGGTCCCGGACGCCTGCCGTGCACGCCAGCAGTGCCAGCCGATCCAGACAAGAGAGAGCGCCCAGCCGGCCTCGTCGGTGAGCGGCAGCGCGGCAACCAGCAGCGCGCCTGCGCAGAAGGCGACGAGACGTTCCCACCAGGCCATGCGCCGGGCGAGGAACCCGACAGCGGCCGCGCCCCACAGGACGATGCCCATGCAGGCCTTGGCGACGATATAGGCGACCTCGACGGGATAGCCGAACTGGGCGGCGATCGGACCGGCGTCCTGCAACATCAGCGCCGGGGTGTAGACCGCCATGAACGGCACGACGAAGCCGGCGACGGCAAGCTTGGTGGCTTGGATGCCGATCTTGAGGCCGCTCTCCTTGGCCATTGGCGCGGCGGCGAAAGCGGCCAGCGCCACCGGCGGGGTGAGGTCGGCCATGATGCCGAAATAGAAGACGAACATATGGCTGACCAGCAGCGGCACGTCGAGCGCCAACAGGGCCGGCCCGGCCAGCGACGAGGTGATGATGTAATTGGGGATGGTCGGGATGCCCATGCCGAGCACCAGGCAGGTCAGCATGGTCAGCAGCAGCGACAGGAACAGGTTGTTCTCGCCGATGGAGATGATCCAGCCGATGAAGGTCGAGGCGATGCCGGTGAGCGTCAGCGTGCCGATGACGATGCCGACAATGGCGCAGGCGATGCCGACCGGCAGCGCGTTCTTTGCTCCCTCGGCAAGCGAGTCTATGCATATCTGCAACGTCTCGCGTCCGCCCCTGAAGGTGAAGCAAGCGATGACGAGCGCCGCGATCACAAGGCTGAGGATGTTGACGCCGAACTTCATGAAAGAGGCGGCGGCAAGCCCCAGCGCCAGCCAGAAGACAATGCGGAAGGCAAGCGGCCCGATCAACGCCGCCAGCGGCGTGCCGAGGATGAGCACGATGGTCAGCGCCAGCCCCATGGTGCCGGCGAAGATCGGCGTATAGCCGGCAAACAGCAGATAGATGAGCGCGGCAAGCGGCAGCACCAGCGGCCAATGTCTTCTCACCGCGTCCCACGGATTGGGCAGATCCGCTTTGGCCATGCCGTGCAGGTCGGCCTTGCCGGCTTCCAGATGCACCTGCCAGAAACAGGCGCCGAAATAGAGCAGCGCCGGGATGATCGCCGCCTTGACCACTTCGGCATAGGGGATGTTCAGCGTCTCGGCCATGATGAAGGCGACCGCACCCATCACCGGCGGCATGATCTGGCCGCCCATCGAGGAGGTCGCCTCGACGGCGCCGGCGAAAGCCGGGCGGAAGCCGAAGCGCTTCATAAGCGGGATGGTGAACTGGCCGCTGGCCACCACGTTGGCGACGCCGGAGCCGGAAATGGTGCCCATCAGCGCCGATGACAGGACGCAGACCTGGGCCGGGCCGCCGCGCCACGACCCGACCAGGCCAAGGGCGAAATCGTTGAACAGCGCGATCATGCCGGCGCGTTCGAGAAAGGCGGCGAAGACGACGAAGATGAAGATGTAGGCGGCCGAGACGTAGACCGGCGTGCCGTATATGCCTTCCGTGCCAAAGGCGAAGGTGTCGACGAGCTGGGCGAAATCATAGCCGCGATGGATGAAGGGCGACGGTAGGTGATTGCCGGCAAATGCGTAAGCGAGGAAGATCAAGGCGATCAGGGCAAGCGGCAGCCCCATCAACCGCCGCGCGGCCTCGAAGACCAGCACGACCAGCACCGTGCCGACGATCAGGTCCGGCGTGGTGAGGAAGCCGGAGCGCCGGATGAGGTCGGCATAGAACACCCAATTATACAGGCCGGTGGCGAATCCGAGCACGCCGAGTGCCCAGAACGCTGCTTTCGCCGGGATGCTTGTGGCGCGCAGATTGGCGATCAGGCCAAAGCCGAGCAGCAGCAAGAAGCCGACATGCATGGCGCGCACCACCTGGCTCGGCAGGCTGCCATAAGCGGCGATGTAGATCTGGAAGATGGAAAAGGCGACGGCGATGAGAAAGGCGGCCTTGCCGGCGATGCCTTCGCCGAAACCCGGCGGCAGCCCTTCGACCGGAGCTTCGGCGGTGGGGGAGAGAATGGTCGGGGTATCGGTCATTGGCGGGTTTCCTGGCGGGCGCCCCTCC
>NZ_RZTI01000004.1:0-107149 GCF_003997275.1 Mesorhizobium sp. M6A.T.Ce.TU.002.03.1.1 | reverse complement strand
CGAAAATCCGTCGGGGGAGCATCTCATGGAGATCAAGCGCCGAAAGTACCCCGGGAATAACCAACAGACGTCCGAAGGCGTTGTCCGCCCCGAAGAGAATGTCCAGCTCCGGCATCTCGTCCCGTGGGATTTGGTACCAGAAGGCGGGGCATCCGCTCTTTTCTCTTATCGTTTCTAAGGCGAGCAAGTGCCGAGGCACGTGTTCCATGGTGATGGTAAACCGCTGGCATTCAAATCCTGGGATTGGAATCCGAATTCCCTCCCGGTTTGGGTTTGAGATGCAGACCGCCGGAAGCCCCCGGGACAGCCAGGACTCGATATAGAGCTTGGCGTAAATGGGCAGGAAGTTCCGCGAGGCGAAGGATTCGAGTGCGTCATGCAATGGAGCGAGGTTCAGGAAAAGGCGCTTCAGGGGACGACGTTCCAGCGAGCGCCCGTCGAGATCGACCGGATCCTGGAGTTCGGCATCGAGGACCAGCGCGCCGCAATCCTCGCATTCGTGACCGGAGGAATAGCCGCCGCAATATGGACATTTGCCGTGGACGAAGGCGTCCACCTTGAAGCGCCCACTTTGGACGTCATACGGGACCAAATGCTCTCTTTCAGCGATCAGGCCCTTGCTGCAAAGTCGCTTGAAGACCTCGAGAACGACCGCCTTGCCGCGGCGGTCAGGCTTTGTCCCAAGGAAAATATCCGAAACTGCATTGAGCCGATGCAGAGCCTCCTGGAAAGAAGCCGTGTTTTTCTCGGCCAGCTGGTAGTATTCCAGTCCAGCAGCGTCGGCCGCAATTGCAATGTGCTCAAGGTGACCGTGCGTGCCCTGCAGCACGAAAACCTGTCGGCCGCCGGTTTCGGCAATTCGGCGCAACACATCCGCGTAGAGGAACGGTCCTGAGGCATGACCTATATGCATGTTCCCATTCGGGGTAAGCATTGCGGGCACCAGCAGCAGCGGTCTGCTCTTTCCTATCGCTTCGGTCGTGGAAGTCGCCTCTTCGAAGGCTGCGCGGCTGTGCCACCACACTGTCTGCATGACTGCACCGCTGTCCAAAGCCTCAATCCTGTGCCTGCTCAGCGGGTCCATCCTAATGCTCTCTCCGCCAAGCAGCAGGAACGTCTTTTCGTCTAGATGAATTCGAACGCCGCCAGAGATCACCGTCCAAAATTCGACTTCCGTATGGTTGTGACGGCAAGTGGTCGCGCCTGGACTGAGCTTCAGTAGTCGGATGGAAACGTCGCCCCCTTCCGGGAAGGGATCATGCATGACGATGCCCCCTTCGATCGAGATGGGGACCGCGCGTGTTTCATTTTTGAGATCTATTACTTGCGAACACATCATTTCGTTTCCTCTCTCGAATTTCGGGTTGGCCATGCCGCTGGCAAGGTCTCGGGGCGACCTTGAGCAGGTTGAAGCACGTGCCCGTCTTCCAGCGCCCTCGCCACCACCGCAGCCCGTTCGGCCAGACCGCCGAGTGTGTGCTCCGTTGGGCCCCGAAGGCCAAAAGAGTGGTTCACCAAGAAAACGCGAGGTTTCGGACCGGTGAGACACGATTCTGGCATCTGATCGAGTCCCACTTCGAAGGACTCGTCGACAACGACGTCGGCATCTTCCATTCGCGGTTGCAGCAGTTGGAAGAATGATAGATGGCGACGGTTTGAAAAGCCCGTCGCGCATACCAGGAGTTCAATTTCAAGCCTCGTCGAGTCCGGCCTGCCTCCGATTCCGCGAAGGTCAAGACGAAGACCATTCTCGAGACGCTTTGCCGCCGTGATTTCAGTATACGGGAACAGCCTGAGCCTGTCGCGCCCGCACGCCTGGTCCTCGAATCGAAGATCGTAGATGCTTTTGAGGACGTCCTTGGTGACGGTGGAGAAGTTCGTGTTCCTCGTGTCGGAAAGAAACCTCTTGCGATCTTCGAATGGCAACTCCGCGAACTTCAGTGAGTGTGGATAAGTGTAGAAATCATTTACGAACGGGTTGTCATCCGTCTGTTCGAAGAGGTGGCGCCGACCAACGACGATAACTTCCGACACTTCCCGGTGTTGGAGCAGGAATCTGACTATCTCGCCGGCGCTTTGCCCGGACCCGACGACCGCAACGCGAGCATTAGCGTTGATCATTCCCTCGTTCGCATGGGATAGGAAGAAGTTTGAATGCACCACGCGGCCGGAGTCGACGGCCAGTTCTTCGGGGATGTATGGCTCATGCCCAAGGCTGACGACCACGTCGTCTGCCTCGATTTCTGAAACATCTCCGCTCGAGACATCCCTGGTCATGACGACAAGGGTTTGGGTTCCCGACGGCTTCTCGTGCAACCTGACCGCCACCGCCTCCTTGCCGAAAGAAATCTTGTTCGCAAAGAACCGGCTTACCCAGACCAGATAGTCGGAAAACAGCTTCCTTGAAGGATACAGATTGTTCGTATGAATGAAGTGATAGAGAAGCTCCTTCTCACGCAGGAACGAGAAAAAAGTGAATGGGCTTGCCGGATTCCTCAGGAACGCCAGGTCCTTGAACAACGATACTTGGAGCATCGAATCCTCGAAAGCGATGCCCGGGTGCCATTCTGCGCTGTCGCGGCGCTCAAGGACTTCCAGCGAATCCAGAACTGAGGATCCCCGCTCCTTGAGGCAGGTCAGCAGTGCCAGGTTTGCTGGTCCGCTCCCCACGAGTAGTGTCTTTCGTCTTTGCATGCCCGGCTCCCAAAATCGTGCTTGTTTCCAACAGCCCGGTCGCGCGCTCGGCTAAGACAGCGATCCGGCTTCTCCTCAGTTGCTCGAGGGCCATCGCGGCGACATCGGCGAGCGCGGCTTTGCCGGGGTGTATGGGACCCCGCAACTGTTGACGCGTGACGCATTCCACGGCTGCGGCCACCGGAACTGCGGTGGCGATAGCCATGCTTGAGATGCCTCGCTCCTGAAGCTCGGAGCGCAGGATGCACGTCCAGCGGCCAACCCGCCCTTGGCGATCCTCAATTGCGATGTTAAGGACGACCTGGTCGCCATCGTCATTTGGGCTCTGGCGACTTAAAAGCGCCTCCGTGACCTCCTTAACCTGCAGGCGCGCGCTCCCGATTTCGATCTCCTCATCGGACAGCAGCCCGAGGCGATGCAACATCCGAACGCCATCCGCAAAGCCAGGCCACCGCACAGTCAATTGTCGAAGCGTTGGAATGCTAGGATGAGCGCCTTCAGCCGTCGACGAAACCATTGCATCATCGTATGCTTCGAGAAGGCCGACGCCATCCACGAACAGCTGAGATACGCTTTCGAATCGATTTCGCGTTACGGCTTGGCCATCGATTCGAGCCAACGCGAGCCTCTGCTCTATGGGCAGCCGACGCCCAAAAGCAAGAGCATAGTTCAGCGGAGGTTCCGGAATTATGGGAATCCCTCCGCAATGAGTTACTATGCTCTCTATGTCCTTTATTTCAGCCGCAACCAGCGAGACTAAAGATTCAACCAGTCCTGGTTCGAGACCCGCTCCCAAGACTACGGGCGGACCGTTAGGCGGTACCCGGAGAATGTCAGGATCCCCAGGGCTCGGCCTGCCCACGCAAATAATAGGGGTGTGTAGACCTGCCTCGTGCGTTTGGTGCAAAAGCTTGCCGACCAAAACTCGGGAATCTCTCCAAGACGTAGCCATGATCAGCGATCGGGCTTGAACCGAGAGAGCGGATGGACCCAACGACACGTCGAAGCGGACGTTTTCGAGATTGCCCAGAAGCCGTTGCGCCACGGCAAGCGCAGAATGGCTCCTGTCAATCAGGACAACGAACGAGTCCGGCTGGTCCGCAAGTTGCAGCGCCACTGCCCGACCGACCGGCCCGGCTCCGATGACGACGTGTGATCTCCCGTGCATAGTGCCCTGCTTCAGCCTTTTCTGCCAACTACGGTCGGGGTCGGCTTGCGCCGGATCGTGCGATAGCCAAGGAGAGCGATAGCCGTTTGCAGTAGAGCCAAGCCGGCAATCAACAGCGTCAGCGTGTCGTATCCCAGCTGGACTGAGACGAGCCCGGCGGCGAAGGGGAAGAAATACAGGCCAAGAAAATAGGAAAGGCTGAAGATGATCTGCACCAAAGTCCGGGACTGCGGCGCAGTCACGCGGACGGCTTCTGCCTGCATCAGGGGATAGGATAGCCCATAAGTTATGCCGGTCGCCAGCGATGCCATTGCGTAAACGACGGGGTGGCCCGGGGAGTAGTGAAAAACGAGAAGCGAAACGACCATCCCGCCCAGGAGTAGCGGCAACGTGCGGTCGGCCGCACTGCGGGTTACGCGCGGACCAATTGCAAATCTGGAGCCGACTACTCCTATGGCCCAAAAGCCAAAGAATATTTCGTACGGAAGACCTGAATTGTTAGCAAATAGAGCCTGGAAGTTTATCAAAGTAGTGTAAATGCTTCCCGACAACAGTACAAGAACAAAAAACAGAGCAGATTTGCTGAAGAGGAGACCGAAAAGGTCGCGCGCAATCGAGGCGTTATTCGGAATATCGGCTTCGCGGATGTTCGCCGCACGTTGCGCTGCCCACGATGACAACGCTGACCCTGCCGTCGCCGCGAGCATTGCCAGAATGAACATATCCAGCGTGCCCAAGCCGGCGTACCGGGCAAGGAGGCTGCTCAGCAGCGGTCCGCAGGTTAACCCTAAGGTGGAGAATGCAGAGTAGGCCATGAAGCTCGATGGCCGGTCTGCATCGCTTGAGAGGGCGGAAATGCATATCGAGCCCATAGTGAAGTGCAGCGCCCATCCGCTTGATTGCAGCATGTAGCTGAGGAAGTAGGGGAATGTCGCGCGCACCCCCGACAATTCGTTCAAGAGTATGGTCGCGCAGGCTGCTGCATAGAGAAGCCCGCCGATGGGTGCGAGCCTCCGCACACTAAACTGGCGTGTCAGCGTAGGACTGATCAAAACTATGAATATAGCGACCGCCATGCCTGCTGCTGAGATCGAACCAAAAAAGATCTCGTCGCGATCAACCGACAACAGGTAGACTGGAAACAGCGCAAAAACGCCCATCGCGAAGGAAATCAGAGATCGTTCAGCAATGAACATGCGCCTGTACCACAAACGGCGATTAATGATCGAGATGCTGCGAGCGTTCATTTTGTTAGGCCGTGAAATTGTACTTTGCGTCGGGCAGGATGAAGATAAATTATGTATTCAAATATGATTCGCGTTTTTGGTGCGACCATTGTCATGGTCGAAGGAATACGTTTCCTTAGATCGAGAGCCTGAAGCATTGCGGTCCTTCGCCTGTTCATCGTGGCTACCCGTGACACGAGTTATGGCCGGCAGCTGTTGCCCGCCCGGCAACGAAGGCTCTCAAGAGTCATGCCAGTTTGCTTGATTGAGCTGAAGAAGGAACTTTGTGATTGCTTTTCAGTTGATTAGCCCGAGGCAAAGCAAGAGATCGACTGAAAATGGCCATATCGCAAACTCGACAAACCCGACAAAAGATGTCGGATGGCGTTGTTGAAACTGCTCCGCTCTGACCTCGCCGAGGCGACCTGGAGCCAGACCCTGCCGGACTGGATTGGCTCGCATGTGCGCATGTTCCGCTTCTTTGGCGGCGTCCCGCGCCTGATTGTTCCCGACAACCTGAAGTCCGGTGTGAACCGCGCAAGCTTTTACGATCCGGAGATCAACCGCAGCTTCGGCATGATGGCTTCCCACTACGGTGTCGGCGTTCTGCCGGCGCGACCGAAGCGACCGAAGGATAAGGAGCAGGCATCACGATGCTCCTTGTTGGAGTTGTTGAGCGACAATTAATCTGGGCGGACGACCACCCCTTGAGCGCCACCTGCTTGGAGGTGGCCCACTGGATGAACAGCCAGGCCGCGCCCTTCTTTTCGGAAGCCGCGTTCATGGCGAGAGCCCAGATCCAGATGTTAGAATCGAAGCTCGTGGCGTTCGGTGCGTGCAGCGGCGGAGCGAAGGCGATCTTCGCCAGATGCCGGCTTCCCCGCAACATCGTTCCAGAAGCCGAACATATTTGAGTCGATCGCCATCGGGGTGCGGCCGGCCATTTCCGGCGGAGACGTCGGAACCGCGATGTTATACTTCTCCAAGGTATCCTTGCGGTAGAACAGCTGGATGTTCTCAAATGCATGCGGGATTGCCCAGATCTGGCCGCCCTCCCCCGTTGCGATCTGACCGGCTTCCATCTTCCAGGTAAGCGCCGCACGCAGGCTCGGGAAGAAGTCGTTGTAGTCGTATCCAGCATCGGTAAGCTTCGGATCGCTCAGGTATTTGTCCAGCGGCTCCAGGGTGCCACTCGAAGCGAGGTCCCACGCGGGCTGAATGCCAGTGCCGAACACATCCCATGCTGGCGACTTCGTCGTCAGTTGGATCGTCATCTTGTTCCAGTAAGAATTGTCTGGGTAGAGTTCCGGCGTGACCTTGATGCCGGGTCAGCTTCTCGAACTCCGGAAGTTGCGCAGCGAGAGCATCCGCATAGGGGTGGATGTCGTAGGCCCAAGTTATGCTGGTCCCTTCGAATTGACGCCAGTTCACGGTATCGGCAGCGGCCGAATTAGTGAGCGATGCCGAGACGGCAAAAAACGCCAAGTCAAAAGCAAGCTGTTTGCGTAGCGACGCGCATCTGTAACGAGTACGGGGAATGAGCGACCCATGTAATCCTCCCTGGGGCATTTTGCCAATTTTTGGGTCCACTCCTCCATCCCGAGTTCGCCCATAGCCACAATAAGCGGTTTCCAACCACCTCGCTCTGAATGCACCAGGCCAACTGGGTAAAAACGGGTAACCGGCACTTAAAGGCGTTGTAGTATCGCCACCAGAAATACTGCTCCGTGGTGCTGGCCTTTGCCTGGGGGCGCAACACGGCAACTACCTGCTCAAAACGGTTGGTCCTCTACCTCTTATTCACCGTCGCTTTCCTCGCGGCCTAACCCGGCCGGAATATCCGTTGCCAGAGGAAGGCCTCGCGGCCGGTTCGAGGCGCATCCCTCCTCCGAAGCAGCACGCTCAAGTATCGTCACAAGCCCCGAGCGCTTCGCGTTCGGCAATGTCCAAATTCCGACAATGTCGGATACAGTCAGATCTACTGGATTGCGTTTGAATGGTTTTCTCATTTGGCACAGTACATGCGGGTCATCCGCAAACACGTGACCGATTAACAAGAATTCGCATGATCACCTTACCAGAATATACAGCCGCCGCGGAACAATCACTTGGCCCCTGATCGCCCGCCCCGGCACCACAACCGGAGTCATCGATGTTCTGACGGGCTGCCCAAGGATACCTGCTGCAACAGGGCTTGCCCTGGTGACGACCACTCCGGCTCCGCCGGTTACCGACGAGGGCAAATGACGGATTTCCTGCTTTTCAACGGCATGGAGGTGGCTGTCATTCCCGACCACCGCGCCGGTCGTCACCCATATGGTCTGGTGCAGGATCGGCAGCGCGGATGAGCCGCCGGGGATATCTGCATGTCTTCGAGCATCTGATGCTCAAGGCGCCTCATGACGAGCACGGCTCCGTCGCCTGGAGAGATTGAACCCAAAGGGAGATTCAGATGTCTGAAGCGAATCAGGAAAAGTTGGACGCATTCTTGGGGAAAATGGTCGGCGATCTCGGTGCGATCGCAACGGGCGCGGGAGTCCTGCTGGGGGACAGACTCGGCCTGTTCAAGGCATTGCGCGAAGGCGGCAAGATGACGGCCGCCGAACTTTCGACACGCACCGGCACCCAGGAACGCCTCGTAAGGGAATGGCTTTCCGGGCAGGCGGCGGCGGGCTACGTCGACTACGACGAAGCGAGCGACAAATTCTATCTCAACGCCGAGCAAGAGCTGGTGTTCGCCGATGAAGACAGCCCGGCCTTCATGGCAGGCGCATTCGAGTTCCTGTCCGCGCTGTGGCTCGATGAAGAAAAGGTGAGGCAGGCATTCCAGTCCGGCAATGGCGTCGGGTGGCACGATCATAGCGCGTGTCTGTTTCGCGGTACGGAACGGTTCTTCCGTCCAGGCTACAATGCCAATCTGATCGACTCCTGGCTGCCGGCCTTGGAGGGCGTCGTCGAGAAGCTCGAACGCGGCGTGGACGTCGCGGATGTTGGATGCGGTCATGGTGCATCGACCGTGCTCATGGCACAGGCCTTCCCCAATTCGCGCTTCGTCGGCTTCGACTATCATGCCCCTTCGATTGAGCGCGCCCGCAAGGCGGCCGAGGTAGCCGGCGTCGGCGTCAACACGCGGTTCGACGTCGCGGCCGCCAAGAGCTATCCCGGAACCTACGACCTCGTCACATTCTTCGATTGCCTTCACGACATGGGCGACCCGACGGGCGCCGCCACCCATGTCCACGGATCGCTCAAGCCGGATGGCACGTGGATGATCGTCGAGCCGTTCGCGCATGATCATCTGGCGGCGAACCTCAATCCCGTCGGACGCGTTTACTATGCCGCTTCCACGTTCGTGTGCACGCCCGCGTCCGTGTCGCAGGAAGTCGGGCTCGCGCTTGGAGCCCAGGCCGGTGAGGCGAGGCTGCGCAAGGTGGTGACCGGCGGCGGCTTCAAGCGATTGCGTCGCGCCGCGGAGACACCGTTCAACATGGTGCTGGAGGCCCGCCCTTAGCGTGGCCGTCGCCAGAAATTGCAGCTCATCGCATTTGATGAAGATCACCGCCAAAAATCCGGACGCATAGGGCTTTTCAAGGCGTCTGGGTTCACGCAGAGGTCGCTGCCGAGCCGCCTTCTCTAAACCACTGAAGTCGATGTCCGGCGGCAGATTCTTTCCCTCTCTGCGGCCACAAGGCGAGCAGCCTCGCTGTAGGCGTCTTCCCGCCCAGTGCTTTCTCGACCCGCCGCGGTGGGCTGATCGTCTCGGATCGTCATCAAAGCGGTGGACGCCGGTGCGAAGTCTGGGCATGGAGATCGGCACCTCCGAGGTCGAGCGGATCTGCTAAAAGCGCCAGGAGCGGCACGCGACCAGTGGCCTATTTACGACACGATGGGCTTCCACCTTCGCAATACGCTCGGTGAGTGTCATCTGGATAGCCTCATCGTGTTTGCAGCTTCACGACGCCTTACGACGCAACGCCGTTTGGTATCCAAGCCATTGGTGGATTTCAGCGGCTATACGCTCGGCATGCGCGGTGACTTCGGGAATTCCCATCAATTCGCCAACGCTGCCGCGCGCCAGCGGCCCGCTGACGAAAATGCTGTCGGTCGGTCGGCCGGAAGTGCTGAGCGCACGGCCTTGGCTGTCGGTCGCCAGGCCAAGGCCAATCGGGTCTAGCCGGACCAGTCCCATTCGCCCGAGATCGGCAATTGCTGTGTTGGTCCGGAAAATATCGGCATGCGCCGGCCCGGTCGTGACGACCACCCTGTCGAACGTCTCGGTTGTCTGAGTGGGTTGGCGCCTTGGCCGCATCGTGACGCGAATGCGCCCGTCGACCTGCTCGGCGCCGACGATCGATGCGGCGCGATAGGCGAGCATGCCTTCGGCAACGCGGCGATCGAGCACGTCCGCGACCTGTGGCGCGATGCGGAAGCGATGCACATCCCACAGCGTGCGCAAATGGCGCACGAGGCGGCGTTGCTCGTCGAGCGGCAGGGCCTGCCAGATGATTTGTCCCTGACGTCGGACGGCATCGAGCACCGGGTGCCAGTCTTCGCCCCGACGCTTGGCATCTAGGATCGTGGCCCGGATGCGTCTGAGCATCACTGTTGCGCTGCGTGAAGGCAGACTGATGAAATCACCAATCGGGTCGACCGGGAGCACCGCGTGGCTGCGCGAACGATAACCATGACGTGACAGCGCGACGATGCGGCTACGATGCCCATTGCGGTCCAGCGTGGCAATGATGTCCGCCGACGTCAGTCCAGTGCCGACTACGAGCACATGGTCGTCGCGGCCGATCGCTTGCAGCCCTCCGAGATCATAGGGATTGGCCAACAGCCGGGCTGCAGCAGCCACGGACCGCAGGGCCGATGGCAAGGCGGGTGGCGGATGCGTCGCCGCAATCACTAGGGCGTCGGCTGCGAGCGTCCTTCCATCAGCGAGAATCAGGATGTAGCCCTGGCCACTGAGCTCGACTGACGCGACGGCGGACCTGACATGACGGATCACTTTGCCGAAGAGAAAGGGTTGGAGATAAGATTCCACGTAGCGCCCGAAAACGCGTCGCTGTGGGTAGAGTGCTCCATTTGCGGCAATAGCCTCGGCATCGTCGAGAATCGCGCCGGTCTGCTCCAGCCAATCGGCAAAGTGGCTGTCCTGGCCGGAGATCAGCGTCATTCTCGACGCCGGCACGTTGATGCGGTGTGAAGGATCGGCCGTCGAGTAGGCCAGACCATAGCCGAGCCCGTCTCTGGGCTCGACGACCACGATATCGGCAGCACCGGCGGGCAGCAGCCGCGCAAGATGAAACGCGGTCGCCGCACCGGAAAAGCCGCCACCGATGATGGCTACGACCGGTCCCCTGCCCAAGTCTCTGGCGCTCAAGACTGACTCGCGCGCGGTGCCGAAGGCCGATGGTCGCCGGCCACCGTTTCGCCGAACGGTCCCATGTTGACAGCCGTCGGGCGGGTCGAGATTTCATGATCGAGCGGCAACAACGGCAACACCAGTTCGCCGAACCGATAGGCCTCCTCCAGATGCGGATAGCCGGACAGGATAAAGCTATCGATGCCAATGCGCCGGTATTCGTCGATCCGTTCCGCAACTGTCGCCGCATCGCCGACCAGGGCGGTGCCGGCGCCGCCGCGCACCAGGCCAACGCCAGCCCACAGGTTCGGACCGATTTCGAGCTTGTCGCGGCGGCCGCCATGAAGCCGGCTCATGCGCGACTGGCCGACGGAATCCATGCGCGCGAAAACCTTCTGCGCCTCGGTTATCGTGTTGTCGTCCAGGCGGCTGATCAGGCGGTCGGCATCGGCCCAGGCCTCATCATTGGTCTCGCGGACGATGACATGCAGCCTGATGCCGAAAGTCACCTGGCGCCCGGCTTTCTCGGCAAGACCGCGCACATGGGCAATCTTTGCCGCGACGTCCGCCGGCGGTTCGCCCCAGGTCAAATATTTGTCGATCTGTTCGGCGGCGACCGCGTTACCGGCATCGGACGAGCCGCCGAAATAGAGCGGCGGATGTGGCGTCTGCACGGGCGGAAACAGTAGGCGACCGTCCTCGATACGGAAGTGCTTGCCTGCGAACGCTACGGTCTCGCCGCGAAGCACCGCCTTGTAGATGTCGAGGAATTCCCGCGTCACCTCATAGCGCTCGTCATGGCTGAGGAAGATGCCGTCGCCCTTGTTCTCGACCGGATCCCCGCCGGTGACGACGTTGATGAGCAGGCGTCCGCCGGAAATGCGGTCGAGCGTCGAGGTCATGCGCGCGGCTAGCGTCGGCGATTGCAGGCCCGGCCGGACGGCGACAAGGAAGCGAAGCCGCTGCGTCAGCGGTGCCAGCGCCGACGCCACGACCCAGCTATCTTCGCAACTGCGTCCTGTCGGCAGCAGCGCGCCATAGTAGCCGATGGCATCGGCGGCTTTCGCGACTTGGGTGAGATAGGGCAAGTCGACCGCCCTTCCCCCCTCTGAGGTGCCGAGATAGCGGCTGTCGCCATGAGTCGGCAGAAACCACAGGACCTTGATCCTGTCGGGAGTGGCAATGCTCATGAATGGTCCTCTGTGATTTGGAGGCGCTCACTAGCTCCAGGCATGGAGTGGCGGATTTACGTCGTTGAGGTAGTAGTTGCCGAGGATCGCGTATTTCCAGCGCACCGGATCGTGCAGCGTGTGGGTGCGGGCGTTGCGCCAGTGCCGGTCGAGATTGTGCTCGGCCAGCGTCGAGCGTGTGCCGGCGAGCTCGAACAGCTTGTTCGTGGCAATGATGGCGATCTCTGTGGTGAGAATCTTGGATTCGGCAACCGCGATCTGCGCTTCCGCGACGGTCTTCTCGTTCGGGTCGGCCACGGCGCGATCGACCGCAAGCCCGGCCCTTTCCAGAACCGCCTCTGCCGCGTTGGTCCGCAGGCGAAGGTCGCCAATCGCCTGGATCGTATAAGGATCCTGCCAGGCATGATCGACGCCGCTGTCGATCCAGGCGCGCGACTTGGTGCGCACGAAGCCGACAGTCTCGTCGATCGCCGCCTTGGCGATGCCGAGATCGACCGCGGCCTGGATGATCTGGAAGATGGCGCCGTCGGCCGTCGGCCTGTCGTAGCCCTTATAGCCGGGGACGAGATGCGTTTTGGGCACCTTGACATTGTCGAGCAGGACCGTGCCGGACAAAGTCGTCTTCTGTCCGAAGCTCGACCAGTCGTCGATGACCGTCAGCCCGGGCGCGCCGCGATCGGCGATGGCATACCAGGCACGCCCCTCGTCATCGAGGGCCACGATCGGCACCAGATGGGCAAGCAGAGCACCGCTCGAATAGAATTTCTGGCCGTTGACCACGACATGGTCGCCGGCGTCGACGAACTTTGTCTCGAAGTCGGCCGCGCGCTTGGAGCCGAACTCGGAGAACGCGTTGCCGAAGCGCGTGCCGGACAGCACCTCAGCGAAAAGCAGCTTCTTCTGCGCCTCGTCGGAGACGGTGCGGATAGCGGCGACGACGCCAAGATGGTTCTGCGGAATCTGGCCGAGCGACGGATCGGCCGCCGAGATGATGGTGATCACCTTCGACAGGGTCACATAGGAGAGCTCCGGCCCGCCATAGGCTTTCGGCACGTTGATCGACCACAGGCCGCTCTGCGAAAACGCATCGAGCTCTTCCTTCGGCCAGATGCGTTCACGATCCCGCTTGGAGGCATCCCTGGCGAATTCGGCGGCGAGTTTTTCGGCGACAGCGATTGCCTCGGCATCGGCCTTGATCACATGCGCCTTGGCAGAGGGTCGTTCGACCGGCGGGACGGCACTGTGGCTATCCGACGCCTGCCTGGATTGGATGGTCATGCTGCTGTCTCCTTGGGAAAATGTTGCGGTGGAAGCGGCGCGCCGCCGAGGTAGTAGGTTTTGATATCGGTGCGCTGGCGCAAGTCGGCAGCCGATCCTTCCAGCACGCTGACGCCGTTCTCGAGCACGGTGGCGCGGTCGGCGTATTTCAGCGCGACCGCCGAATTCTGTTCGGCAACGAGGATCGAAAGGCCTTCGTCGCGGTTGAGCCATTTCAGGGCGCTGAAGATCTCGTCGACGATCAGCGGTGCCAGCCCCATCGACGGCTCGTCCAGAACAAAGAGTTTCGGCCGCGACATCAGACCCCGGCCGATAGCCGTCATCTGCTGCTCGCCCCCGGAAGTGAGGCCGGACCGGGTTCGCCGCTTCTCGGCGAGCCTTGGGAAAAGTGAATAGACACGATCGAGGTCGGCCTTGACGCCAGTGCGAGAGGACGAGCGTCCGAGCGCGCCGGTGAAGAGGTTCTCTTCGACCGTCAGCGAGCGGAAGCAATGCCGGCCCTCGAGGACTTGGACAAGGCCGCTGCGGACTAGGTGCGAGGGGCTTGCCCTTGAAACATCCCCGCCACCGAAGGTGATCCGACCGGCGGTAATGGCGCCGCGCTCAGCCTGAAGGAGATTGGATACGGCGCGCAGCAGTGTCGTCTTGCCGGCACCGTTGGAGCCGAGCAGCGCGACGATCTCGCCCCTGCCAACTAACAAGTCGACGCCGTGTAGGGCGGCGATGGCGCCGTTGTAGACAGCTTCCACGCTGCTAACTGACAGTATCGGGTATTCCGGGATGGACATCGATGACTCCGCTCGGGAAGGTGGATGGCGCGGCCGGCCAGATTTGTCGGCCGCGCATACCAAATTCAGTTGCTGACCACCGCGTCGGCGTCCTCGGCCGTGCGGATCTTGATGCCCTTTTCCTTGGCATAGGCCTCGGACGACTTCTCGATGATCGGACGCAGCAGCTTCCAGTCGGGAGCGATCCAGTCGGAGACGACATTCCACTTCTTGCCGTCCCATTGCTGGAAGGTCACGTAGCCGTCACCCTCGTGATTGTCCCAGGAGACGTTGATCGAGTGGAACAGGTCCTTGGCGCCGAGTGCCTCGACGCGCGCCGGATCGAGCTTGAGATGCTCGAAGCCCCAACGCACTTCGTCGCCGGTCAGCGTGCGGTTGCCGAACTTCGCCTGTGCGATGCGGACCGCCTCGACATTAAGGATGCCATTGACGATGCCGAGATTATGGTAGACCGAGCCGATGCGGCTCTTGTCCTCGAGATTGCCCTTGCCGGCGCCGTAGACGGTTTTGACGATCTCCTGGACCACCGGATACTGCTCGCCCGAGGCCTGGGTGGTGATGGCGGTGTAGCCCTTAGCGGCATCGCCGGCGGGGATGACGTCTTCCTCGGAGTTGGACCAGACGTTTCCGACGATATGGTCGGCCGGGAAGCCGGTCTTCTGGGCGGTTTTCAGGGCAACGGGGTTCATCACCCCCCAGCCGCGCAGCACCACGTAATCCGGATGCTCGCGCCGGATCGTCAGCCATTGCGCCTGCTGCTCGTTGCCGGGATGCGGCACCTCGATCTGCGACAGCTCGAAGCCGTATTTCTGCGAAAGCAATTCATAGATCGGGATCGTCTCCTTGCCGTAGGGCGAGCCGTGATAGAGCACCACGATCTTCTTGCCTTTGAGCTTGTCGAGGCCGCCTTTCTTGGAGGCGATGTAGTTCACGATGCCGGAGGTCTCGCTGTAGGGATTGAGCAGCAGCGGGAAGACGTAAGGGAACACGCGCCCATCTGTCGTGTCGGTGCGGCCATGGTTGATGGTTATCAGTGGAACCTTGTCATCGGTGATGCGGTCGATCATGGCGTATGCGATGCCTACGGAAAGCGGGTTCCAGGCGGCGATGCCGGGATTGCTCTTCAATCGTTCGTAGACCTCGACGCCCTTCTCGACCTCATACTGCGTCTCGCCTTCGCTCCAGGTCAGCTTGACGCCGTTGACGCCTCCGTCTCGGATGTTGATCAGGTTGAGATAGTCGATGAAGCCGCCGAAGAAGCCGGTGCCGCCGGCGGCATAGGGGCCGACGCGGTAGCTCTGCAGAGGAAAATACTGTTCGTCGGCGTGAACCGCCGTCGCGCCGAAGACGAAGGCCGTGGCGATCGCCGCCTTTCGTAGGTGACTGAAGAAGGTCATGGGTTGCATCTCCTGAGGTTGTGGTCCGTGAGAGGATGTCGAGCGGCGCTCAGCTGGACCTCGAGCCGATCCGTCGTTTCAGGCGGTCGAAGAGGGCCGACAGCCCGTTCGGTTCCGCGATGAGGAAGATGATGATGAGCGCGCCAAGCACGATGCGCTGGCTCATGTCGAGCACACCTGAATCGAACAGGCCGCCGAACACGAAGGCGCCGAGCCGGGACAGAAAGAGCGGGAAGACGACGATGAACGCCGCGCCCAGAAAGGCGCCGCGTATCGAAGCCAGCCCGCCGATGATGATGATGAACAGGATCTGGAACGAGCGGTCGAGGTTGAACCCGGCCGGCTCGACGGTGCGCAGATAGGTGAAGGCCCACAGCACGCCGGCAACGCCGATGATGAAGGACGACAGCGCGAAGGCGAGCAGCTTGGTCTTGAGCACCGGAACGCCGATGACCCGTGCCGCGGTCTCGTTGTCGCGCACGGCGATGAAGTTGCGGCCGGTGGCGCTGTTGACCAGCCTCGACACGAGCACTGTGATCAGGATCACCGTCGTCACCGAAAGCAAATAGCGGCCGGTCGCGCTGTCGAGCGAAAGACCGGCGACGGCCAGGTGCGGCGCCGAGACCACCCCGGACGGGTTGTCGTTGGAGAACCAGCCGAACTTGGTTAGCGCCCATTGCACGAAGAACTGGGCGGCGAGCGTCGAGACGGCGAGGTAGAAGCCGCGCAGCCTGAGACTGGGCAGGCCGAACACGACGCCGAAGCCGGCGGCGGAAATTCCGGCCAGGATCATGGTCACCGCCAGCGGCAGGCCTTCGACCCTAAGGTTGAAATTGTAGGCGCCGAACGCGCCCACCGCCATGAAGGCGGAAGAGCCAAGCGAGAGCTGGCCGCAATAGCCGGTCAGCAAATTGAGGCCGACCGCCGCCAGGCTGAGCGCCAGGAATGGCAGCAGGATCGCCTCGACCAGATAGCCCGAAGCATAGGCAGGGACCACGCCGTAGGCGACGACGAACAGGGCGGTCGGCAATGCCAGCTTCTGAACGAGTTTCGCCCAGTCGACTGGAAGCCTTGCGGTGTCGAGAGCTTGCACGGCCATGGTTCAGACCCTTTCGACGGTTTTCTGGCCAAACAGGCCGGAGGGGCGCACCAAAAGCACCACCAGCGCCAGCGCATAGGCGAACCAGCCCTCGATGCCGCCGCCGACGAACGGGCCGAGATAGACCTCGGCCAGCTTCTCGCTGGCGCCGATGATGAGGCCGCCAACGATGGCGCCGAGGATGGAATCGAAGCCGCCAAGCACCAGCACCGGCAGCGCCTTCAGCACGATCAGCGACAGCGAGAACTGGACGCCGAGACGCGCGCCCCACAACAGCCCGGCGACCAGCGCGACGAAGCCGGCCGCCGTCCACACGGTGCCCCAGATGCGAGGCAGCCGCAGCCCGACGGCGAGGGCCGCGAACTGATCGTCGGCGACGGCGCGAAACGCAAGGCCGATCCGCGTCCAATAGAAGAAGGCGCTGAGGCCTGCGACCATGGCGGCGGCGATCGCCGCCGCCAGCAGGTCGAAGGACGAGATCAGTACGCCGCCGACCTCGAAGGGGGTGTCGTCGATGCCGAGGTCGAGCCCGTGCACCTGCGTGCCCCAGATAAGCTGGGCGGCACCTTCGATGATGTAGGAGAGGCCCAGCGTCGCCATGAACAGCGTCATCGGCGAGCGGTTGACCAGCGGCCTGAGCACGGTCCGCTCGATGGTGAAGCCGAGCGCGACCATGACCGCGAAGGTGATGAGCAGCGAAAGCGCGAAAGGGACGCGGCGTTCGACCAGGCTGACGAAAGTGAGTGCTGCAAACAGCACCATCGAGCCTTGCGCGAAGTTCAGCACGCCCGAGGTCTTGTAGATCAGCACGAATCCGATGGCGACGAGCGAGTACATGACGCCCGACAGCAGGCCTCCGACCAGCACCTCGATGACGAAGAGGAAATCATAGTAGCTCATCAGATGCCCTCGCCGTCTTCGCCCTCGGCGGTGCCGAGATAGGCCCGGATCACCGCAGGATCGGCGCGCACCTCGGCCGGCGTGCCGTCGGCGATCTTGCGGCCGTAGTCGAGCACGGCGACGCGGTCGGAGAGGCCCATGACAACGCCGATGTCGTGCTCGATCAGGATGATGGTGACGCCGTGCCGGTCGCGCGCGGCGCGCACGAAGCCGGCCATCTCGGCCTTCTCGGTCGCCGTCATGCCGGCCATCGGCTCGTCGAGCAGCAGCAGCTTCGGCTCGGCGACCAGCGCGCGCGCCAGCTCGACCCGCTTCTGCAGGCCGTAAGGCAAGGTGGCGACGAGGCGGTCGGCGACGCTTTCGAGATGCAGGAAGGCGACTATCTGATCGGTCTTTTCGGCGATCATGGCATCCTCGCGCCGGGCGCGTGGCAGGCCTGCAATGTGTTCGACAAAACTGGCGTGCCTGGTGTGGACGCGGCCGGACGCGATGTTGTCACGCACCGAAAGCCCGCCGAACAGCGCCAGGTTTTGGAAGGTTCGTGCAACGCCCAGTCGCGCCAGACGGTTCGCCGGCACCCGGGCAAATGGCTGTCCGTCGATCGTGATCGTGCCGTGGTCGGCGTGGTAGAGGCCGCTGATGATGTTGATCAGCGAGGATTTGCCGGCGCCGTTGGGGCCGATCACCGCGCGGATCTCGCCGCTCTTGACCTCAAGGTCGACATCGCTCAATGCCGTGACGCCGCCAAAGGAAATACCGATCCCATTCAGCGTCAGGATCGCATCAGCCTTTGCCGACAGGCGCGCCCGGCGCGTGTCCTCCACGGGGCCAACACCAGCAAGAATGCGGGAAATTTCGGGCGCGCGCTCGTATGCGGCGGCTCCCAGCGAAGCACCAATCATGAAACGTCCCTGTTTTTGAAGGAGAGCTGGCGGCGGCCCGAAGGCCGCGCCTGACCTATTCCGCGGCGACAAGCTCCCTGTCGCGAGCTGCTTCCAGTTCGCGCACCAATGGGATGACGCGCTTGCCGAAGAACTCGACCTCTTCCTGGAAATGCAGGAAGCCGAGCAGGATCAGGTCGGCGCCGGCATCCTTGAGCTTCAGGATGCGTTCGGCGATCTGTTCAGGCGTGCCGATGAGATTGCTGCGGAAGCCGTCATTGTATTGCACGAGATCCTCGAAGGAGGATTTCGCCCAATTGCCTTCGCCTTCCGGCGAGGCCTTGCCGGCATTCTTGACCTGATCGGCAAAGCCCTGCACCGCCTCCGGATTCGCCTTGGCGATGATCTCGTCGAGCACGGCGCGCGCTTCCTGCTCGCTCTCGCGGGCGATGGCGAAAGCGTTGACGCCGATCCTAACCTTGTGGCCGTTGGCTTTCGCCTTGGTGCGGATGTCGTCGACCTGCTTCCGGATCTCCTCCGGGGTATTGCCGTTGGTGAAATACCAATCGGAGACACGAGACGCCATGTCGCGAGCGGCTCGCGACGAGCCGCCTTGGAATATCTCGGGCAAGGGCTCGATCGGCTTCGGCTTCATGGAATAGTTGGTGAAGCGGTAGAAATCGCCCTTCAGCGTGAAACTGTCTTCCGTCCAGATGCCGCGCAACGCTCGGATAAATTCCTCCGACCGGCGATAGCGCTCGTCATGATCGAGCCAGAGTTCGCCAATCGCGGCGAACTCGCCTCGGAACCAGCCGCTGACGACATTGACGGAGACGCGGCCATTGGTCAGGTGGTTGATGGTAGCGATCTGCTTGGCCGCCAGCGCAGGGTTCCACGGGCCGGGCAGGATCGCTGCGATAACCTTCAGCGTTGTGGTCGCGGCAAGCAAGGCATGGCTGAACGAGACTGATTCGTGCTGGTTGTCGGCCCCATAGCCGGCCGTGAAACGGATCTGGCTCAGCGCATAGTCGAACCCGTTGGCCTCGGCAATCTGGGCGAGCTTGCGGTTGTAGTCGATATCCCAACCTGTCCGCTGCTCAATGTTGGAGATCACCAGGCCGCCGGAAACATTCGGGACCCAGTAGGCGAATTTGATGGCGTCGGAATGCGAACTCATGTCGTCGTTTCCCCTGTTGATTGGCTCAGCCGACGCGGGTGGCGACGGCAGCATTTGCGTGACTGGAGTTGAGCAAGGAGACCGCGTCGGTGGCAGCCCTTGCAATGCGCTCGATGATGGCTGCGCCGACGATTTCGCCATCGACGAAATCGTCGGGCGCGCCGTAGACGCCCGTAGGGACGGTGACAGCGCCAAAAAAGCCGAACAATGGCCGGAGCTGATGTTCGAGGACCAGGCCATGGTATGGGCTCCCGCCGGTCGCGGCGAGAAGCACGGTCTTGCCCGTCAACGCGCGATAATCGACCAGGTCGAACAGGTGCTTGAGGGCGCCAGTGTAGGAAGCCCTATAGACAGGCGTTCCGACCACGAGCAAATCGGCCTTCTCGACACGCTGGATAATCGCTTCTCCAGATGCGCCAAGTGCGCCGCGGGATAGTCCGGCGAAAAGTGAGGGTGCCGCCTCCGTGATCTCGATCAGACCGGTGTCTGCAGGCACGCGCAACGCGACCGCCTTGACCAGCGCATTGACCACCGCCGTGGTACGGGACGGGTTGCTTACGCCGCCCGATATTCCGAGAACCGATAATCGTGCCAAGTCATCAATCTCCCACACTTTGCATGCGCGCTAGGCCGCACCAAACCAGATCAAACGATATTCTATTAAATCTGTAGAGCTAAGGTACTTTGTTCTGATGTTTTGACGTCAATGGGAAAAACGGCGCTGTTACCCACATGGCAAAGGGGTGGAATCTTTAACGATCGGCTAAAACCCACAGTTACGACAATCAAGCTGCCGGTACCCATCGCGGTCCGTCTCTCATAAATAACTGCAGATATCGTGGAGCTTGAGACTTTAATCGCAGATCCAAAAGTGACGCCGCAGAGGCAGCTCGACCGCAGATGAGACCAAAGAAGTGACTTCGCGCCAAGCCAGAGAGCACCTGAGCACAGTAATAACTGACTGACGTACACGTCTCCTTCGCCTACCGTTTTCCAAGGACGCCAAGCTCGCAACTTGAGGCGCTTGCTACCGAAGGGTGTCGCTTCATTGTTTGATTAGACCCGCTTCTCTTTATGCGTACCGAAGATCCCGACGTTCGGCGGAGATTTGAACAGCATCACGCGCCGGCGGTCGGCTGCTGCGCGGCAGCGAGCAGCTAATCCTCGATCTCGACGTCGGCGTTGTAGTGATGGGAGGAAAAGCCGGGCACTATGGCGCCCTCCAGCAGCTTCCCCTTCGACAGAAGTCCAGCATCCTCGAGCGCCTCGAAATCCGGCAGGTCGCGCAGCGTGTCGAGCCCGAACTCCACCAGGAACTCTTTTGTCGTCACGTCGGTGTAGGGCGCGCCTGGGGTCGGGCTGCGTGGACCGGAGGCGATGAGCTTCGCACCACGCAGATGGCCGACCAGGTCGCGGCTGATCTCCTTGCCGAAGAATGGCGATAGCTCTCCACGGGTGATCGGTTGGAAATAGGCGATGCACATCAACACCAGCACGTCCGACTGGGTCAGGTCTACACCACGCACGCTGTCTCCTACGGCCTTGCCAAATGCACTGCGGATGGCGTCGGCATAGGCCGGGGCGGGTCAGGTGTTTCCAGCCGCCGGCGACGGAGACCAAATCATAGGGGCCGGCCGCGCAACTCTTCGCGGATATCGTCGATTAGCAGATCGATGCTGCAGTTCTTGCCGACGATCCGCGCCAGCGTCGCACGGCCAACGGGCTCGCTGGCTGCAAAGATCGTCGCCTCGACGCGCTGCATCCTTTCGCGCCACCGCGCCTCCGGCGGCAGATGATCCAGCTCCCGATCAAACAGCTGGTCAGCTGATCGACGGTCGTAACCCGACCAAACCCACCACTAACGTGTATGCAGCGTCCTGCGCACATATTTTACTTACGCGTAGTGGCGCGGCGTCGGAGGCCGACTGCTAGGAAGCGGTCGAGCATTGCATTCACCTGGTCAGCCACTTCGATGGTGTTGAAATGGCCAGCTAACAACGTCTTGGCCAGGATGAGCTGCGAACAACGAGCCTTTAGCCAGTCGAGATCCCGGGTAGCGTTCACTAACGGCACAGTATCAATCGGTCCTGAGTCTCGGCAAAATAGGAACCGACTGATGCTGAAACACGATGGTCTGTAAGAGGCACCAAGTGGGGATAAATGTCGACTTGGCCCGGTGCAGAAGCATCGGCGGAATGACGTGGATGCGTAAAGCCAGTCGGCAAGATGCCGACGCGGCCGAAGGTGAACTTGAAGGATCTAAATGTCTGAGCAGGATCGGACCGCCAGTATCAAAGCGGCGATCAGACAACGCGCCTATTTGCCACCATAGCCTCCAATTCGTCAACGAGACCGGAGGCGGCCATTTCATCTTTCATGGCACCGCCCAAGCGTCGGGCCGCATCCCGGGCGCGACCAAAACAAGGGCACGAATTGCGACTCTGGCAATGGCCTGTCTACCTGCAACCCCCGACTTCGGCGCCTTGCGACCGGTAATCAGGAGAATCGAAAAAACAGCCAATACGGCAAACAGGGCGGACGACCGCCCATGGGTTAGTTCCATCAGAAACCCGACTAGTCCTCCTTCGCCGGGGTCGGGACCGAGATGGGCGGCACACATCCCGAAGACAGCCAGGCCCCGAGCGAGGTCGATGCCGACCAGCCGATCTACCACCGACCCATGGCTCGCGCCGGCCATCGGGGAGTTCTCGGCTGGCGGTGCCTGTGCTATGCTGGGCTCCTTCCTTGGTTATGTCGATCGCGGGGTCCGCGACAGGAGAGCCGGTCGGCTGCTGCCGTCGTCTCACCCTCAAGGGTGCAAATCTCGTTCCAATCTGACGGATCGAGCCGGCGACAGAAGTTTATGCTTGCTGTTCAGCTCTTTAGCCGACGGCAAACAACACATCGGCTTACCAAGCCTGTGGCGCGGACCTGACAAACCCCACACAGCGTGTCGCGGGGCCGCCATCTTGAGGCAATGGCGGTGAACCGGCGAGATGCCAATCAGCGTGAGCGTACCTGGTATGTGGCCTGCATACGGGTGCGAGATATTCTGATTGTCCCACACACCCTCAGGCGTCAAAAGACTCCTGGTTCAGCTCTATCGATCTGCGTCAGTATGAAATTCCCGAGCTGGAGCTTCGTCCTTTGCGCGTCGGGAAACGCAGCCGCTGGCCTCCCGGCCGAACGAGCAGTCTTCCGACATGTTTGCCGCCGAACAGCGGTGCATTGAGGAAAGTGCCCCACCGGTCGTCTGGCGCCGGCCCAGTTGGCACGACGCTGATCGGCTGGGCGACCCTCTCGATGGGGTCGTGACCTCAGAGAGCCACGTTGAGCATCCGGAGGTGGTCGGTGCCGGAGCGCGTCGGGGCGTCATCCTTCAGAAGCTGATGGAGGAGCTTGTCACGGGCGAGCTCGCGGGAGAGACTGGACGCAAGCGCGTCCCGCGCGCGCGAACTGCTCGATCAACTGATCTCAGACGACGACGATTCTCGGCCAGATTCCAAAGAGAGGCCGCGGCGGCGCTTCGCGGGCTCGCGTTACCACAGATCGCAGAACTGTGATCTCGCCTTGTGCCCGAGATCGCAATCTGAGCTCGCGACGAAGCATATCGCCGGACGGGCCGATGCCTTCGCGATCATCAAAGGACGGGTCGACGCCGCGATCAATTGGAAATCGGACGTGAATCCCACGCCTACGTCCGCGAGGCGCATGTGCAGCAATTGCGCGATTACCTTTCTGCGACGGGCGCCGAACGCGGAGCGAGCGGCGAGGTCACCTGGATCCAACGGCGGACGCATTGGGCGCTCGCGATCAATAGTATCCTCAGGATCGATTGCAGCGCTTCCGAAGTGAGTACCGCCAATTAAAAGTCGGTTGCCTTTTTCCACCGCCGCCTCACACATCGTGTTGGAGCTGAAGAGCTACCTGCAAATCCTCGCAGCGGGCGCGGCCACATCCCTGATTTTACAAATTAACACGTCTTGATTTTTAGAAAATGCCACGTGCGATGATGGCGCCGCCAAAAAACAATGTCACGCGAGATGATCATGCCTGAGGTAAATGGTCCGCCAAAGTTTGGAACGGTATACCGGTTGAATGATGGATACACCAGGCCGGATAAGGGCTTCGGGTTCCGGACGACGAAACTAATCGACGGATACGCGCTGCGCTTGAGGGAAGCTGCATGCGCGTTACGGTTATCACCATCCAGGGATGCCGGACATGATCTTGAATAGTGACATTGCAGGCCAAAGAGCGGCCGAGGAGCTAGCAGAGGGCCTGAAATCGCAGGGCAAGCAGCAATACGAAGACAGGTCGAGGGAACGCGAACGAGATATGTCTCGTTAGGTCGCACGTTGCAGCAAGGGTGCCGTCGGAAGGCAATCCGCCGTGTCCTGAACGAGGTAACCTGCACTTTTCGAGAATTGCCACGGCGGTACCCTATTTTCGGCTGTGAAGCACACGAGACCCGCGACGTGAGACCCAGTTGCTCAATGCCCAGTTGCTCAATGAGCTTTCTTACGAATAAGGGAGAATTTCCGCGGCCGGACTCTCTCTGAGTGGGCGTGCATGACTGCCAACGGAAGGTCTTGCACGCACCCTTGCGATCTTGAGCAATGGTCGCCATGACTTTCTTCTTGCAGGCTTTTGAGTGGCCCAGCCTGCGATCACCAGACCCCACCGACTCTAAAGAGCGTGGCAGACGGGATAGTCGAGGTTGCCCGGGCACAACCACGCTCAAGGCTTGCGCCGCCCAGAGGACACGCTGAAAAGGCAGCATGGGGGCGCGAGCTCGCCATTCACGAGAGATTCGACATGAAGACCATGCAAGAAAAAGACATTCCCGCATTCGTGCAAGCAGTTGCGGACGCCGGCTGCAACATTTGCGCGATTGGCAACTTGGGATACGTCTTTGGCGATGCTGATTTGACGCCGGCGCAACGGAGGGCCGTCGAGCCACAGCTGCGTAGGATTGCTGAAATCTACGGCGAACGCGATCATCTCATGGACGAGATAGCTGTATATCTGCGGTCGATCGGACGCCATGTCGAGGTTGAGCCGAAGACAGGTGTTTCCTGATGGCCGCGATCGCGTTCCGTAGTCGCCATTTCTATTGGTAACGAGAAGCCGTCTTCCAACATCTGAATCATAAGGGAGGTGACCCGCAAGGCCGCTCTCGAGACCGCAAGTCTGAGCCGCTGACGCATGGCGATAACCAGACTGTCCGAACTGGGCGGCGATATTCTTCGCGTCGATGCCTTCCTCGACCAGGTCGCGGTAGGCGGCGATCTCATCTACCGCATGCATAGCCAAGCCAGGGAAGTTTTCGGCAGGGGAATTCAGACTGGAGGGCACGGCCGATCCGGCCGCCGACGACCCCGCAGGGATTGCCATGTACGGCAACGCCAACAGCAGGCGGATCAATACTCGGATAATGGCGGCCGGATATGTAGCGATCGATCGCCGCATGCAATAGCTTAGTTGCTTTCAAAGGCGGTCGTACGAACTGCAAGCAAGCTAAACGATTGCGTCAACTCGTCCACGCAGAGCGAAAACTCCGCGGCCCATGCGATTTCTCTGCTGGAACAGCGGCACATCCTCAGCGCCAGGACACGGCCGCCGCCGTCGGGTTTTACGAAGCCGGTGATTGCATAAGTTGCCCGCAAGATATCATTGGTATCGGGAACGCCGCCGATGCTGCATCCTGAATCGAGCGGCCGCCCGCACCTGCCAGCCCGACGACCAGATCATTATCTGCAACTCCATCTACCTGGACGAGGTGCAAATCACCTCGCTGAAGCCGCGAATCGTCACCTTGGACCAGGATAACCACATCCGTGACCGCCTGAGCTACTCGGTGGATCTCGACGCACATGGCCGATACAGTTTCTCCATCCTTCACGAAGCGAAAGAGGCTTTGGCCATTCCAGCCCTGGTCTCCGGGGCGTGACTTGTCCCCGATGCATGCGCGAGCTCTCCGCCCGGTTTTGACAGGCCGCCGGTCATCGCCACCGGCCGAAGGCGCCCGAATGCGCTTGACAAGATAGCGTCGGCCCGTCCAACCTGACGCATTCACCAGGGGAGTCCCGGCAAGGGGCTGAGATACTGCTTGCTTTCGCGGCGCAGTGACCCGTTGAACCTGATCCAGTTCATACTGGCGTAGGGACGGTGCAAGCGCTTTGCGGGAGTTTATGCCCGAGGTCCTGTTTCGGCAGGTCGACAGAAGCGTCTTTTCATCCTTCCGGCACAGAACTGGGTCTCCAATGCATGAGCAAAGGAGCCTCACGATGAATGCCCTCACCCCCGCCGTGTCGACGGGACCACTGCCCGCCTCGCGGAAAATCCACAAGCCCGGCCTCCTCCACCCCCAGATCAGGGTGCCGATGCGCGAAATCTCTGTTCATCCGACTGCCGGCGAGCCACCCGTCACCGTCTACGATCCGTCCGGCCCCTATACGGACCCGACTGTCGAAACCAGCATGGAAAGGGGCCTTGCCCGGCTTCGCCACGAATGGATCACGGCTCGCGGCGATGTCGAGGCCTATGACGGCCGCCATGTCCGGCCGGAAGACAATGGATTCGTCACGGGCGAGCGCCTGACGCCGGAATTCCCCATTCGCAACCGGCCTCTCAGGGCCAAGGCCGGCAAGGCGGTGACTCAGCTTGCCTATGCGCGCGCCGGCATCATTACGCCTGAAATGGAGTCCGTGGCTATCCGCGAGAACCTTGGACGCGAGATCGTGCGCGGCAAGCTTGAGCGCGACGGTGAGAGCTTCGGCGCGGCGATCCCGGACTTCGTCACGCCGGAATTCGTGCGCGACGAGGTGGCGCGCGGGCGGGCGATCATTCCCGCCAACATCAATCATCCAGAGAGCGAACCGATGATCATCGGGCGAAATTTCCTGGTCAAGATCAACGCCAACATCGGTAACTCCGCTGTCACATCGTCAATGGCCGAAGAGGTCGAAAAAATGGTCTGGGCGATCCGCTGGGGCGCCGACACGGTGATGGACCTGTCGACCGGCCGCAATATCCGCAACATCCGCGAATGGATCGTGCGCAATTCGCCGGTGCCGATCGGCACGGTGCCGCTCTACCAGGCTCTCGAAAAGGTCAACGGCATTGCCGAGGACCTGACTTGGGAGGTCTACCGCGACACGCTGATCGAGCAGGCCGAACAGGGTGTCGACTATTTCACCATCCACGCCGGCGTGCGGCTGCACTACATCCCGCTGACCGTAGACCGGGTCACGGGCATCGTCTCGCGCGGCGGATCGATCATGGCCAAATGGTGCCTGCACCATCACCGGGAGAGCTTCCTCTACGAGCATTTCGCGGAAATCTGCGACATCTGCCGCGCCTATGATGTGTCCTTTTCACTCGGCGACGGGCTTCGTCCAGGCTCGATCGCCGACGCCAATGACGCAGCGCAATTCGCCGAATTGGAAACGCTCGGCGAGCTGACGCAGGTCGCCTGGGCGAAGGACTGCCAGGTGATGATCGAAGGCCCGGGCCACGTGCCGATGCACAAGATCAAGGAGAACATGGACAAGCAGCTCGCCGTCTGCGGAGAGGCGCCGTTCTATACGCTTGGACCGCTGACGACCGATATCGCGCCTGGCTATGACCACATCACCTCAGGGATCGGCGCCGCCATGATAGGCTGGTTCGGCACCGCAATGCTTTGCTACGTCACGCCGAAGGAGCATCTCGGCCTTCCCGACCGCAACGACGTCAAGGTAGGCGTCATCACCTACAAGATAGCCGCCCATGCGGCCGATCTGGCGAAGGGGCATCCGGCGGCGAAAGTCAGGGACAATGCCCTTTCCCGCGCGCGCTTCGAGTTCCGCTGGGAGGACCAGTTCAACCTGTCGCTCGACCCCGAAACAGCACGCTCCTTCCACGACCAGACCTTGCCCAAGGAAGCGCACAAAGTGGCGCATTTCTGCTCGATGTGCGGGCCGAAATTCTGCTCCATGCGCATCTCCCACGACATCCGTGCCGAGGCCCAGAAAGAGGGCATGGCGGCCATGGCGGCAAAATATCGCGAAGGTGGCGATCTCTACATGCCAGCGGACGAGGCCGGCGTACCGCTCATGCCAGAGGCGCCGGAACCGTCATGAGGGTGCTGGTCAAAGGGGCCGGCGTTGCCGGCCTTGCCGCGGCCTTCGAACTCGCCATCCGAGGCGCGACGGTCACAGTCGCCGAGATCCGGCACGGCATCGGCGGCAATGCATCGTGGTTCGCCGGCGGCATGCTGGCGCCGTGGTGCGAGTGCGAAAGCGCCGAGCAGCCGGTGCTCGATCTCGGACGCGATGCCGCCGACTGGTGGGATGCGGCGACGCCAGGCCAGGTCACACGGGCCGGCACGCTGCTCGTGGCCGCACCGCGCGATGCGGGCGAACTCGACCGGTTCGCCAGCCGCACCTCGGGTCATCGGCGTGTCGATGAGGATGAAATCGTGTTGCTCGAGCCCGACCTCGCCGGCCGCTTCCGCCGCGGACTGCTCTTCCCCGACGAAGCCCATCTCGACCCGCGTCAGGCGATGGCAGCACTTCATGATGGGCTGGCGGCGATGGGCGTCGAGTTCCACTTCGGCGCCGACGCTTCGGCTGGTGCCGGTTTCGATCGCCAGATCGAATGCACGGGAATGGCCGCGGGCGATGGCCGACTGCGCGGCGTTCGCGGCGAGATGCTGATCCTGAATACGCCTGATGTCTCGCTGTCGCGCCCAGTCAGGCTGCTTCATCCGCGCTTTCCGCTCTACGTGGTGCCACGCACCGACCACCGTTTCATGATCGGCGCGACGATGATTGAAAGCCAGTCCGTCGGACCGGTCACGGCGCGATCGATGATGGAGCTGCTGGGTGCCGCCTACGCCCTCCATCCGGCCTTTGGCGAGGCCGAGATCGTTGAAACCGGTGTCGGCGTCCGTCCAGCCTTTCCCGACAACCTGCCGCGCGTAGAAACGAACGGCGAGATCATAGCCATCAACGGGCTCTATCGTCACGGCTTTCTCCTCGCCCCAGCCATGGCGCGCCAGGCTGCCGACCTGGTTTTCAATCAAGACGGAACCAAGGAGCTTGCTCATGAAATTGATGGTCAACGGCGAAGCGCATGAGGTGGCCGCCACCACGCTGGCCGAACTGCTTGCCGCGCTCGACTATGAGGGCGATTGGCTGGCGACGGCCGTCAACAGCGACCTGGTGCACAAAGCCAACCGGGCGGAGTTCCAGTTGAGCGACGGCGACCGGATCGAAATCCTCTCACCCATGCAGGGAGGCTAGCATGTTCGATCTTCTTGGAACGGCGCTTTCCTCGCGGCTGCTTCTCGGCACGGCTCAATATCCTTCGCCGGCCATCCTTGCCGATGCGGTTAGCGCATCGGGCACGTCGGTGGTGACTGTCTCGTTGCGCCGCGAGATGGCGGGCGGCAGGGCCGGCGAAGAATTCTGGTCGCTGATCCGCTCGCTTGGCACGAGGGTCCTTCCCAACACGGCAGGCTGCCACTCCGTCAAGGAAGCGGTCACCACAGCGAAAATGGCGCGCGAAGTGTTCGGGACGAGCTGGATCAAGCTCGAAGTGATCGGCAACCACGACACACTGCAGCCTGACGTGTTCGGCTTGGTCGAAGCCGCCCGCATCCTGTCCGAGGACGGCTTTTCGGTATTTCCCTATACCACCGACGATCTTGTCGTCGCCGAGCGGCTGCTGGAAGCGGGCTGCAAGGTCCTGATGCCGTGGTGCGCACCGATCGGTTCCGCCCTGGGACCGGTCAACATTCCGGCGCTGCGCTCGATGCGCGCACAATTCCCAGGCGTCCCGCTGATTGTGGATGCAGGGCTCGGACGGCCGTCGCACGCGGCGACCGTCATGGAACTCGGCTTTGACGCCGTGCTCCTGAACACGGCGGTCGCCAAGGCGGCCGATCCGGTCGGCATGGCGCGTGCTTTCGGCAAGGCGGTCGAAGCCGGCCGCGAAGCCTTTTGCTCGGGAATGCTCGAACCGCGCGAGGTCGCGATGCCGTCAACGCCGACGATCGGCAGGGCGGTTTTTTCATGAAGCTCGATCCCTTCTATCTGATCGTCGATAGTGCAGCCTGGATCGAGCGGCTGGTGCCGCTCGGCGTCAAGCTGGTGCAGCTTCGCATCAAGACCATGGACGAAACCGGGCTGCGCGCGGAGATCCGCAAGTCGAAGGCCTTGTGTGTCCAATACAAAAGCCAGCTCATCGTCAACGATCATTGGCGTCTGGCAATCGAGGAGGGCTGCGATTTCGTGCATCTCGGCCAGGAGGATCTGCAAACCGCCGACCTCTCGAGGATACGGTCAGCCGGTGTCAGGCTCGGGTTGAGCACGCATGATCATGTCGAGCTGGAAACGGCCATGTTTGCTGAGCCCGACTATGTCGCGCTCGGTCCGATCTATCCCACCGTCTTGAAGAAGATGAAGTGGGCGCCACAAGGGCTAGAGCGGATCAGCGAGTGGAACCGGCGAGTGACGCCGATCCCATTGGTCGCCATCGGCGGCCTCAACCCCGACCGCCTCGACGGCGTCTTTGAGGCCGGAGCCAACAGCGCGGCAGTGGTCACCGATATCACGTTGAGCTCCGACCCCGAAGCGCGCACGCGAGAATGGATCAAAAAGACGGACCGATGGCGATGAGACGAGAACCGCATGTGCTTGTCGTTGGCGGATCAGATTCCAGCGGGGGTGCTGGAATAGCACGCGACATCGAGACGATCTCTGCCATTGGCGTGCGCACCCGTCTCGCCGTCACAGCGCTAACGGTGCAAACGCACGACGCCGTGATCGAAATCCATCATTCGCCGCCTAGCCTGGTGGCCAATCAGATGTGCGCCGCGCTGCAGGCCAACGACGTGGCCACAATCAAGATCGGCATGCTGGCGACTGCCAAGATCATTGTTGCCGTTGCCGCAGTGCTGCGCAAATTTCCGCAAGTGCCGGCAGTACTCGACCCTGTGCTGGCCTCCACTTCAGGCCGCCCACTTCTAGAAGCAGGCGCTATCGCCGCCATGAAGCGCGATCTGATGCCGCTTTGCTGCATTGTCACGCCCAACCTCCCTGAACTGGCGCTCCTTATTGGCTCCGAACTGGCATCGGATGAGCACGGAGCGCTGCAACAAGGACAAAGATTGCTGGCCGCCGGTCCTCAAGCCCTGCTGATCAAGGGTGGGCATGCGTCGGGACCCCGGTCGACTGATATTCTGTTGCGTTCCGATCAACAACCAATCCGCTTCGATGCACCGCGGCTTGCCACATCGATGCGCGGGACAGGTTGCATGCTGGCCAGCGCGATTGCGGCGCATCTGGCGAAGGCGAAGCCGCTCGAAGACGGCGTGCGCGAAGGCAAGCTGTTTGTGTTCGAGAAGCTTCAGAAATGCCGGCTGAATAAGCACAACGTTCTGCGTCCAGCCAAGCAGACCCATTTTCCAGAATTTTTCCCGTAGCGAGACTAAAGAAGGGGCTACTGCTTCTCTATGCCATCCTTACAACGCTGTGTTCCACACTGCCCTTTTATGCGACTTTGGAAGCACAAAAGGCGAACATCTAGCGGCTTATGTGTTTTCGACGTCAACAGCTCTGGGTCAGTTCGGCGACCGGCCGGCATTGTGAATGCCTGGAAGGGGCCGGAAGCTGTCAGTCCGCTATTCGAGCAGAACTACCACTAAGCTGCCACTCCAAAATAAATCATCAAGCCACCTCTGCTCGCCTCCCCGATGTCGAAGGTTGATATCGCTGACCACGCTAGAGGAGACTCCCGCATCGCTGCTACGGTCCTGCGACCGCTCGCAATCTGAAAAGGTTCTCACTGCTTTTGTACAGGGCAGCCTTGTAGTTCGGGGTCCCTGATCTAGGATACGTCCGAATCTACCGTCGGATTACCGGCTTGCAGCGCCGCAACAAATGTCCTTTTCACCATGGAACGTCACACCGTCGTCGTCGAGGGCACCTTAGCCTTTCGCATGCAGCGTGTCGCAGCCGCGCAAGCGGGTGACCACGGTCTCGACGTCGCCACAGTCCCGCTGCTCGCTGCGCGCCTCGCAGGTGGTTTCAGCCGACTGGCCGATCACCCAACCCTTGTGCCGATCGTTGCTCGAGCACTCGCAGAGATTACTTTTGAAGAGCTCGAAAAGGTCAAGACAAGGCCTGGCATGGCACGGGCGGTCCTCTCGAGTCTGGAGCGTGTGTGGGCGGCCGACATTGGCTTTGACGATCCACTCTATCCGAGCGCTCGGCTGAACGACCTTGGTCGCATCGAAGCCTATCTACGCGAGCATCTTCCAATCGGCGCGCTGTTGCCTGTGGATCTGCGCGATCGCGCGCTTGCGCGCGTCGCTCATGCGCGCGCTGTCGTCGGCCCTCTTCATCTCCACCGTCTTATTTCCGTCGACCCGCTCTGGCGGCCGCTCGTCAAAGCCCTTGCCTCGGTCATCGAAATCACCTGGGAAGCGCCAGGCACGCAAGACAAAAGCTGGTTTCCTGGCACGATCCTGGCGACGAACTTGCAGCCTCGTGAACATCTGACCTGTGAGGTTTGCGCCGATCCCCGCGCGGAGGTGGTTGAAGCGCTTCGCTGGGCGCGCGAATTGTTGAGCGACGGCGTGACGCAAGCATCCGACATCGCGATCGCTAGCGCTGACTTGAGCACTTGGGATGATCACATGCTGGTCCTCGCGGCGGACGCGGATCTCCCGATCCATTTCGCCAGCGGCGTTTCAGCCCTGAGCACGCGCGCCGGCCAGACCTGCGCGGCGCTCGCCGATGCGATGATCAACGGCCTGTCGCAGGATCGCATTCGCCGTCTCTCCCTGCTCTCTCCTTACCTGTCGGAGGCGCTTCCGCCTGACTGGATGAAAGGAATTCCCACCGAGGCGGGTCTCTTTGAGCCGGAGCATTGGGCGCGAAGTCTGGAGACGCTCTCCCGGACCGATGGTTCCCCGATCGCAACGGTCGTTATGCCGGTGCTTTATGGCCTTGTGGACGGCGCAAAAGCTGCGGTCAAACTCGGAAAGTTGCTCCTGCGCGGCAGCAGCCTTGGGCTCTGGCAGGAGGCCCTTCGTTTGGCGCCGGCGGCAGCAATGGAGATGACCCTAACGTCGTTGCGCATTGCGGATCAGAGCGACCCTGCCAACAATGTGGTCTGGGCGCGGGCGGCGGACCTGGTTGGTGCGCCACGCAAGCACATGCGTCTGCTTGGGCTTTCGAGCAGAAGTTGGCCGCGTGGCGACAACGCAGACCCGCTCCTGCCCGAGCATGTGCTCAACGAGCGCGAGTTGGTTGACCTGCCCCGGCTCGAGCGGGATAGGTTGGCCTTCGAGATCCTGACCGGTCATCCTGCTTCGAAGGTTACGCTGTCGCGCAGCAGGCGATCGGCCGAAGGCGCGTTCCTCGCCAAGAGCGGGTTGCTGCAGCGCCAAGTTGCCGAGCGTCCTCTTTCCCGGACGAGAGCGCCGGAGCATGCGTTCAGCGAGGGTGATCGTCTGCTGGCTCGTGCCGAGGATGCGATCGCTTTGCCGCGCATGAAGAGCGTCGTTTCCTGCTGGACGAACTGGACGCGCACGCTGGAGACAACGCCACATGACGGTGGGTTCAGGAAAGACCATCCGGCTGTTCTGCGCGCGCTGAGCTTGCCGCAATCCGCTACCTCGCTCCGGCGGCTGCTGCGGGATCCCTTGGGCTATGTTTGGCTAAGAGTGTTGGGGATGACCGCGCCTGAGCTGGCCGTTCAGCCGCTGCAACTCGATGCGGTGACCTTCGGTGAGCTCGTGCATGAATTGCTGCGCCTCGCGGTCGAGCGCATGCCCAGCCTTGTCAGCGCAACGCCAGCAGAAATCGATAGCGCGCTTGAGGCAGCAGCCAACAGCATCGCGGAGCACTGGCCGCTGACCCGGGCAGTGCCGCCGAGGTTGCTCTGGCTGGACACGATCGAAGAGGCACGGCGACGGGCCCGCCGCGGACTCACGGTCGATGACCGCTTCGGTCCTGGTACCCACAGCTTCAGCGAGGTGCCGTTCGGCACGCCTGAATCGCAGGCAAAGCGTTCCGATCCCTGGCGCGAAGACCAAGAGGTGCTGATCGGCCGTTTCGGCATCCTCTTGAAGGGCCGCATTGACCGTGTCGACGTGAAGCCCGACCGCCGTGGCGTCCGGATGTCCGACTACAAGACCGGGAAGACGCCGCGCGATCTGCGCAACGTCATCCTCGGCGGCGGAACGGAAGTTCAGCGCGCACTCTACGCCGTCACGATCAAACAACTCATCCCCGAGGCGAGCACGATCATCTCCCGCCTCGTCTACCTCGACACCATGGAACCTCCGGCGCGTCTTGAAGGCGACATGCTCGAGCAAGCGGAAGAGACACTGCTGCGCTTCATCGATATCGCGGTCGAAGGGCTCAGAGCTGGGATCGCCTATCCCGGACCAGATGCGTTCGCAGGCTACAACCAACTCAGGATCGCGCTGCCTGCGGCGCTCGACCGCTACCAGCGGCGCAAAGATGAAGGTTTCAACGCCGCGCAGCACAAGCTCGCGCCCCTTTGGAGGGAGCGGTGATGCTGAGCGATGCTCTCGAGCGCAGTCGCGTTCTCACGGAACTCGACAGGACATTGCTGGTCGAAGCGGCCGCGGGCACGGGCAAGACGTCGCTGATTGCCGGCCGCGTCGTCATGCTGATGTTGCACGGTACGCCGCCCCGCAGCATAGCCGCGATTACGTTTACCGAACTGGCCGCCAGCGAGCTGTCGCTGCGCATTCGCGAATACGCAACCCAGCTGCTGGCAGGAGAAATCCCAAAGGTCTTGCGCGGGGCTGTGACCCTTGAGTTGCTCAACGAACGGAAGGCTGTCCTCAGGTCGGCAATCGATGCCTTCGACGAGATAACCGCGTGCACGATTCACGCGTTCTGCCAGCAGATTATCATGGCCTATGCCGTCGAAACGGGACTCGACCCCGGGTCGAGAATGATGGATGGGCCTGCGGCAGACGCGATGTTCGAGAGCGTCATCTCCAAATGGCTGTTCGAGCGTCTCTCCCTACATACAAGGGAGGGCGAGGATCCGGTCGCGGTCCTCTCCAGATTCGAGCCCTTGAAGGTCGTCAAGGATAGCTTCGACCTGGCCAAGCTCAAGCTTGAGCATCCGGGGGCCGGCACGGTTTCGGTCGACTTCTCGCTGCGAAAGGATATCGAATTTGTCGAGAGCGTCCGTGCTTTCAGACGCTGGCAAGCGGACTATCCCAAGGAACGCCGCACCGGGACCCTGGTTGGAGAGTTCGAAACCCTCGCCGCATTCTATGAGAACTGCTTCGAGACGCAGCCAACCTTTGCTCGGCTATGGGAACTTGCCGACCCGCCGCGTACTGCTTCGATGAAATGGAACGAGTTCGCTTTTAAGAAGCAGCGCAATCTCGGCTATTGGAAATCAGCCTATGGCAAGGACAAAGGACCGGAACTCGATCAGCAGGCCGAGACGCATTCCCACAACTGTGAAACGCAATTCGCAGAGCTCCTCGGCCAGATCGGCGATGCCATGGTCGATCAGATGTCACGTGCCCTCGACCCCGTCACCGACCTCTATGTTGAGCGCAAGGGCGACGCGGCTGTCCTCGATTTCGACGACCTTCTGCTGCGCGCACATGCCCTTGTGACCAAGACCGATGTCGTGCGCGAGGCTGTGGGTCGACGCTTTACGCATATCTTGGTCGATGAATTTCAGGACACCGATCCCATCCAGGCCAGCATCCTGTTTTCGATCGCGGCGCGCGCCATGCCCGATCGCTGGCAGGATGCCGACCTTCGCGACGGGGCGCTGTTTGTGGTCGGCGATCCCAAGCAATCCATCTATGCCTTTCGTGGCGCCGACATCGACAGCTACAATCAGGCGAAGCGGACGATTGCACGCCTGGGGGACGATCGCGTTGTCCATATCGGGGCCAACTTTCGCTGCCAGCCAGGCATCATTGACTACGTGAACGCCGCGTTCCAACCGGTTCTTGATGCCGACGGTCAGCCGAGCTATGGCGCACTCACTGCCACACGCGAGGGCGCCTTCCATGGACTGCCTTCCGCGTCCCATGTGACCATTGGCGACGGTCGAACGGCGGGCATGCCCGAGCAGCGCGACGTCGAGGCGGCCGACATTGCGCGGATATGTTCCAAACTCGTTGGCGCAATCGAGATCGAAGACGAGCACGATGGCAGGCGCCGCCTCCTTGAAGCGGGCGACATTGCCCTGCTTGCTCCAACCGGCACTGACCTATGGCGCTACGAACGTGCACTCGAGGCACTCGGGCTTGCCGTCGCATCGCAGGCCGGCAAGACGCTGTTGCTCCAGCAGGAGACCCAGGACGTTCTGGCGCTGCTGCGTACGTTGGCGGATTCGCGCGACCGGCTTGCCTTCGGTGCCTTCATGCGCGGGCCCATGGTCGGTCTCAACGACGAAGAGTTGCTCGACATCGCCGAAGAAGTCCATCAGGCCGGACCAGACGCTTCACTGACGGGCCTCTTTGACATCACGACACCACCCGCTCTGGTGTCCCATCGCATCGCCAGTTCCATCCTCGAGATCCTGCAAAAACTTCGCGCGCGGGTGAACGTCACGACGCCGCGCATTTTGTTGGCCGAGGCCATCGAGCAGCTTCAACTGCGCGTCGCACTGTCTGCGCGCAGCGGCAACAACCGTGCCGCGCGCTCACTCGCCAATCTTGATCGCATCGTTGAACTCGCGCGGCCATTTGACGTCCGGGGGCTCCGGTCTTTCGTCCGTCATCTCCAGCTCGATTGGGACCGTCGCGCCTCGCGGCAGGAGGGCCGGATCGACGCGTCGAAGGACGCGGTCGAGATCGTGACCATTCACAGCGCCAAAGGCCTTGAGTGGCCGGTGGTGATCCCCATCAACATGGGCACGCGTGCAAGACCCTCCGAGCGTTTCGTTCATCGTCAATCCGACAACACGCTGCACTGGATCATCGGCGGCGTCTGTTCCTCTGCGCTCAAGCGTGCTCGCGAAGAGCAAGCGCAGCGTCAGGCGCTGGAAAATCAACGCATGTGGTATGTCGCCTCCACACGCGCCCGCGACCTGTTGGTCGTTCCCAATCTTTCGTCGGCCAAGCCAGGCGCGTGGTCGAAACTGCTCAACCTGAGATTCGACCTGCTTGAGGAATTAAAGTTCAACCAACTCGAGCCACGCACGACCGCCAATTTCGACGCGGCCGCGTCACCTCAGGACGCAGATACGTTCGCACGGCAAGCCGCAATCGTTCAGGCAGCCTCACCAGTACTGCGCTGGGTCAATCCCAGTGCCCACGATGCGGATCGTGCCGAAATCCTCGCGCCGACTATGGCGGCCGACCCGAGCGGCGCGTTCGAATACATCGAGCCCATTGGGGCCGGCAGGACTCGCGGGCTGGTTCTGCATAAGCTTATGGAGGAACTTCTGACGGGCGAACTTTCACCGCAGGATGACGTTGCCGCCCGCGCTGAACGTCTTCTCAACGAGCTTGTTGCCATCGACCCCGCGGAGGGAGCGCTCCCTGCTCCAGGCGCACTCGCGACGACCGCGCTGCAGACCTATCGGCTGCCGTATGTGCAACGTCTCTTGCCTGTCCTTGCGCCTGAACTGTCTATCTGGGGCGAGATAGGGGTCGGCAATCTTCTCGCCGGACGCGTTGATGCGATCGCAATCGAGGACGGCAAAGTCCTGGAAGTTCTGGACTGGAAGAGTGATCGCGACACAAGCCTGAACCGCGCTGCGTATGTCCAGCAGTTGCAGCGCTACCTTGAGGCAGCGTCGGCGCCACGCGGCGCGATCGTATATATGACTACCGGCGAAATCGTGCCTGTCCTACCCGCGAATTGAAGCTCACCGGCCCGGACCACAACCCTCGTTAGCCGAAAGCAGGCGTCGAACAGCATGAGCCATGGCGCCGATTGCGGATCGGATGTTTTCAAGAGTGGCGATGCTGATAGCTGCCGTTCGCTAGCAGATTGGCTCGTCCGGAGCAGAACCGAAATCTGGGGCTAACAACCGGAAGAGACCTGCACGCGCTTGGGTGAACGTTCGAATACAGTGCATTTTTTAGTCTACTTTCGGGTTCTGTGGGCCGTTTCAGTTGATCATCCTCGTCCGCACAGATGATGTGTTGACTTGGTGGGTTTAACCGCCAGTCTACAAAGGGGGGTGGCGTCATCGATTCGGCGAATGGGGATATGGACCAAGCGAGCATCGCAGTTCGCATGGCGGCGAGAGGACTGGTCGAAACGCACCGTGCGTCCCTGACCAGCCGTGAGGTCTTATCTCAAGGTCCGGGAATGTCTTCCGCTCTGCGGCGTGGAATGGCCCTTGTCTCGGCAATAGCGCTGCGGGACTGTTTTCCTTCGGACATCGCTAGCCAAGTGAATGATTTCACGACACTCGCGACGCGACCCATCCGGGAGTGGGGTCCGGTTTCTTTCGCGCGATGCGAAGAACGTAATGCCATCCTTGTGGACGAGGGATACGGCATACCCACCGCCGACTGTATCGATCTGGCAGAGATGGGAGACGAGGGGTCGATCGTAGAAGACGTTTTTCACGATAAGCTGAGAACTGCCCTGTCGAGAGTCGGAAAGAATGCGGACAGCCTTTACCGAGCGGTGCGCGAGAACATAATCCGGGGACCTTGCCGGACAAGAAGGGAAGTCCTGGCCTTCGCAAGCCAGAATCCCGAGCTTGCTTCGGAAATCCCGTCGTTCTTTTCTCCGCTGCCGGCTTCGGCACTCCATGGCAAGACATTGCGACTGTGCGCCCGTTGCAACGCTCCCCTTTTCGCCACTGCCGACCGCTCAACTTTTCCACTGGGGCGCTGCGCCGTCAGGGAATGCCGCATGTCGTGGCCTGACACTGCCGTGGGCGACGAGCACGACGTTCCTGTCCACGACGACTGGCGCATTGCGAACCCTGCCATCATGACTTTCTGGGTCGGTCCAGGCCTGCCAGAGATCGCCCTTTATGACGCACTCCGGAAAAAGAGGTCCGATGTCGTTCTTTATCCAATGTGCGATCTCGCCGACATCGGGATCGACGGAACGAAAATCGGGATCGATGTAAAGTCCTATTCGAGCGCTGCCGTTCTCGGGAAACGCTTCTCTGCGGGCATAGGCGGCTTGCTTTCCTTCCGACGCCGGATCGTGGCCGTGCCGGATTTCTGGTTACAGTCCGACCGCGATTACCTGCGTACGGCTTCGGCCGTGTCCAAGAATAAGGACGGCATAGAGTTCAAGTCCGTTTCCCAGGTGGCGGAGGCGTTTTCGTGAGAGAGCGTCCCGAAGGCTACTCAAACGTCATTGCGGTCCAGTGGCTCTGTGCCGCGGTCGAACAGTTCATAGGAACCAACGATCTGGCGGATACGCCCGGATTTCTCTCCGGCTTTTCTTCGATAACAGACCATCCCTCGCTGTCGTCTTTCGCAAGGGCCGCTTTCTCGCTGCGCCAGCTCGGTGTGAGCTACACCTCCGAGAACGAGCTCCGCCAGGCTGTCTACGACTTCCTTACCTGGGAGGAAATGAGGCGGGAGGAAGACGATAACTATGTCGACCAGCCATACAAAATCGACCCCCGCTCGAGACGCATCACCTTCATGCGCAGGGCCGGAAACGATCCCAGGATCGAACAATGGGCACAAGCCCTTGAGAGAGGCGTTCCCATCCGATTGCATGGCATGTTGCCCGCGAGCGAGGGGAGGCCGATGGGCGTCGACCCACGCGAAGCAGGAGCGCGGCGCATTACCGTCGATCTCGCCGAAGCTGCGGAACACCTGCCGGAACGCCCGTACCACAACATTTCCGCGCGCGAACGCAGCCCCGTTTTGATACCGCTAGCCGATCTGCAGGCCATCGCAGAGCATTTCGACGCCATTGATGCCGCCGATGCCAACAGGACATCCAAAGCATGGTCGAGGCGTCTTCTGGATGCCAACGGGGCGGCAAAGGTGGAGGTTCTGACCCCCGCGGCCAACAGGTCACGACTGGAGCCAGCCGATACAATCACCCTTGACGGACTCAAGCACATGATCGGCCTGCCCGGTACAGGCAAGACGACGCTTGTTACTCTTATCGTCGCCTGGCTGTACGAACGGAAACTCCGCACCGTCGTTCTGCTTCCGTCAATTGAAGTCAGCTTCAATCTCATGGCGGATTTATCAGGTTATGGTGTCGATGTCGGCCTGCTGATGGGCCAATCTCCCGACACCCGTCTCAACCATGCCCGCAAGCTGGCCGAACGCATCGGTTCCCTGGACAATGCCAGAGGTTTCGGCCGCACGGTTCCGTTCGCCGACCTTATGTCCGTGAATTGCGCGCTGGCCGGATTCGACGACAGGTACGACGACGAGCAGCCATTTCCGCATCTCGATCCACCTTGCACGCGCATTTCCCAAGCAAAGCTGAAGGCCGACGGAACGCCTCGAGATAAGGAGTCGACCTCATTTTGCCCGGTCTCCTCATGGTGCGGACGTATGAAGGCGGCACGGCAACTTGCCGAGCGCCATGTCTGGCTCGGCCATGTAATGTCGCTCGACACAAGGATGCCGCCGCATTTCGCTGAAGAGCACATCCGCCATATAGAAGCCGTTGCCCGGGCTTCGGATGTTGTTATTGCGGACGAGGTGGACGGTATCCAATCCGTCCTCGACGGCCGGGCCATCGGCGAGATCACGATATCCGGGGCGAAGTCCTCATATGAAAACAGGCTACTCGACGATCTCCTGAAGCCGATCGCTCTTGGAGAGAACGACAGAACAGGAACGAATGTCGCCGATTACGCGTCTAAGGCGACCCGTTTCATCGACCTGAACAGGTTTCTGGTCCGGTTACTGCAGAACGATCGCGCGGCATCAGGCAACCGATTCTTCGCCAGCTACGACGATGCCTTCGTCACAGGCAACAGGGTAGTCGCCGATCTTTTCGGAGACCCCGCCAAAAGCCGCGGTACCGATGCGGAACGTTCAGCCGAGGATGAACGCGTCGGGGCAATCATGGCATTCTGGGATGCCTGCATAAGGCAGGTGCTGTTCAGGACACTCGATACCGCCGACGGCGAAGAAAGGGATTTCGACATCCGGCGCACGGGAATCACCCTATCGAAATCGGATGAGGAGGTACAAGAGGCCTTCCGCAAGATCGCCGATTTCCTGCAGGATTGGCTGTCTTATCCCTCCAGCGTCCAAAAAGCCGATGCCATCGAGCAGGCGCGGGAAGCCATGATGGCATTCGTTTCTCCCAATCCCGAACTCGGCATGGCCAAATCCGCGGCCCTGTTCACGTTTCTGGTCAACGTCTCCAGCGTGGTCATGCAATTCCTTTCCCTGCTGCCGGCACAGCATGTGATGGCGGCGGAAGGGGTGCACCGCTCCCCGATATTCGTTGACGGCATCAGCATGGATTTCGGTCGCCTCGTCCCGGATTCGATTATCGGACGGCTTGCCGGGGTTCGCTTCCTCTTCCAGCAGCGCAGGGGACGCAACAGCCTCCAGCTCCATTATGTAACATTCGAGGGAGCACCAAGAATGCTCCTCTACCGCTTGCACGAATTGCTGCGGCATGATGGCATAAAGCGGGGGCCGAATGTCCTGCTCACCAGTGCGACATCCTTCCTTGCAGACAGCCCCGCATTCCACGTGCCAGTCGGCCCGGACTATATCCTGCGTCGGGCGGACAGCGACACTGCATGGAAAGAGAGCCGCTACCTCCTGAAAACTGTTCCAGACCCGCAGAATCCAAAGAAGGCCCTCCGATTTTCCGGAGCGCCCTACGAAGACCGGGAACGCATTATGCGTGCGATGACCAATCACTTCGTCAGGGAAGGCGGCCTGTTGCAAAGCCTGCTGGCGGATTCGTTCGCCAAGGGCCGCAAAGTTGCATTCGTCGTCAACGGCTACGAACAGGTGCGGCTGGTCAAAGATCACGCGATGTCCGTTTCCGAACGCAACGGACGCAGGCTGATTGCCGTCGTCAATGCAGTCCCCGAAGGCAACATGGGCGATTATGTCACCGCCGCCCAGGTCGAACAGCTCGGTGAAAGAGATGATTGGGATGCCGTCGTCTTTCCGATGAAGGCACTCTCACGCGGCGTGAACATCGTTTTCGGCGGGCCGCTTTATGCCGGAACGGACCTGGCGGACAAGGCGGCCATCGGCACTGTCGCTTTCCTGACGAGGCCGCATCCGGCACAGTAGAGTTTCGACTTTGTCGCCGGGATGGTCGGCCGAAGCTCCATGGAGTTCGACCGCGAAAGGTTCGGCCGGGAAGTAGATCCGCGGGAACTGGCGGAACGGCTGCGAACCATCCGTCGCCAAACGATGACCGACGTTCGCAGACTTTTGCGCCACTCAGTCAGGTTCGGCAGGCTTGGCAATCTCAATGAGGCTTTCGTCGCCGATGTGATGATTGACGTCATCCAGACGATCGGGCGGTCGATGCGCAACGGATGCAAGACACGCGTCTTGTTCGTGGATGCGGCCTGGGCACCGAACTCAACCCGGCCTGAAGGCCCGTCCGAAGACACAGCCGCCACAAGCTACCTCGTTGCGATGCAGCGCATTCTCGACCGCCTCGTGAACTCTAAGGATGCCGTGCACGCCGAAATATATGAAGCCCTCTACAGGCCATACCTCGAGCCGCTTTCCCAATGTCAGGGCCTGCTGGTCAAGGGAAATGACGGACAATAGGAAGTTGCATGTTTTATCTGGCGAAGCCCGAACAGAAGACCGAAAGTATCTCCGTCATGGGATTGTCCTTCCTTGGCGGCAAAATGCCCACCCAGGATTGCGTGAAGGTAAGCTGGCATTCCGACATGGCCCAGGCCTTCGCCGCTGTGGCCACGGCAGCCAGGAACACAGGAGACGCCGCAGGAAACCGCCTTCCTTATGCTACATTGAGAGCCTTGCTCTCCGCCGGGCTTCCGGATCCGATCTATGTGGACTCCGAACTGGGCGGGATCGGCTGGCACGACAGCGAGAAGGGTCCGCGGTCTTTTGCCGAATGCGTTGCGTCTGAAGAAGAATGCCTCAAGGCTGTTTCGAATGCAGTCCGCATGTGGGCGGCGAAAGTGCTGGCTCCGTGGGCGGAATCCCGAGGGCTTCCTGCCGACTTCGTCGAAGACATCACGCGTCTCGCCATAGAGGGATCTGCCGCAATCGCTTTCCGGAAAACGCTCGAGACCGAGGATGGCAAGGGCAAGGACTTCACGGATGTCCGGGACATCATCCATGCAGAAGCATTCCGACGCATTGCCGGGACGGAGCTGTTTCCAGGAATGGGGCCTGTCCGTGTGCTGATTCGGTCTTCTTCCCGTGAAAATTCTATCTGCTTCGTGACCTTCCCCAGGGCGGCCGCCGCCGGATCGTGGTCCATGCAGGCCCGGCTTACCGTCGAAACGCACCCCGGCAGGCCGCAACCTTTCGTCAGGCTCGATGTATCGCGCAAGCGTTGGACGCCGGATGTTCCTGCCAAATTCCTGCCCCGACAAAGGAAACTGACGGCAGCCGTCTTCGGCGAGGATGAAAGGCGGGCGGTTTCCTTCCATGTTCCGATCCTGAAAGGGGCCGTCAGCGAGCCTGAAGACCCGGCCTATGTGCTCGGCGCGCTCAAATCGGGCGTCGATACGGGCCTTGGCTTCGCACAGCTCGTGATGTCGGGGCCGCGGGACGGGGCATTCGTCGGCATCGCCTATTCCACCGCATATGAAACGACGCCTTCCGTGGCAACGGGGGCGACGGAGCTTGACTGCGTCGATTGCTTCGACCGGATCGCCGAGGCCATGAAAGGTGTTCTCGAGCCGCTTTCTGTCGAACCTGTCGACAAGGCGAAGCGCGTCAAGCGCCGCGACGAAGACATTCCGGCCATGAAAGCCGTGATGGTTCTCGAAGAGATCGCACGCTCGCTCGGATACAACGACATCGACGACAAGGCGATCGCCGAAACCTGGAGAATGCTTGCCGATGGCGATCTGCCTCCGTCAGTGAAAGTCCCCGCCGATCTTGAAAGCCAGAGGGAACGCTTCGATGCGTTGCGGGAGGACAATTCGGCGAGGCTCCGTCAGGTGTTCGGCAGCAGTCTGCCTGTGCTGATCATCGTTTCCGCAAGCGCAACCGATGCCGAACATATCGGGATGGCCGTACGGACACTCTTCAACAGCCGTCTGCGCATCGAATATAGGCTGATGCCCGAAGGCGTGCACGGCCCCCGCAAGTCTCTTGCCGTTCCAGGCGGTAAAGCACGGAACAGGTATGAAAACCGGGTTTCCCTCTGGAAGCCGTTCGCACAGACGCTGGCCGAGGAGTTCGGGCCGACTCGCGTCCTGGTCCATGCCCGCAAATTCGCCGACGATGGCGTGAACAAGATCGCGGGTCGCGTGGCGCTGGCCCGCTACGGCGACTGCAACGTCCAGTATCTCGACACCAAGGGCCCGAAAGTCGATGACTGGTTCTTCCGCATACAGGCTGCCGTACTCGACCTCATGTTCGGCCATTCCGCGCTTGTTTCCCCGGTCAGGGACAACGTCGCCGAAGCATTCCTGGATCCTGCGACCCGGCCGGAGACGATCACCGGGATTTCCGTCGTTTCCCTGAACCGGACCCGCACCCGGCAGGCGTCATCCTTCTTCCTGTCGGTCTCCATCGATATCGAGAGCGGGAGCACGACAGCCAGGGCAGGGCGGCCCGTCAACGGCACCATAGACATCACCGATCCGCTTCCGTTCTTCGACCTGCTGAAGACAGTGGCTGGCTGGGATGAAGCCGACACCGGGAACGGTGAAACGGAAAAATCGGACTTCCAGACGTTCGTCGCCGAGATCGTAAGTTACGAATGTGACCGCGGTCACAGGCCCCTTGTCATGTTCGAAGGAGACCATGCCAGGAAACTCTGGCCAGCCCTTTCCAACAAGGGATGGGACGAACCGTGCAAGCTTGTCGGCACAGATTTCAATCCGTCCGAGTGGCCGGGAGCGCGGATCGTGCGCATCCAGGACCAGATCGAGCCGACCGTCATCACCCGCAAGGAGCAGACCTTCGCCATTCTCGACCCCGAAACTGGCGCGGAGACTGGGACGAAGACCCAGAAGACACACACCCTGACCGAGCCTGGACGCCTCGTGCGCCTGGCCGGACCTGCAGACAACTACATCTCCACCGGGCATCTGGACGGAACCCAGAAACTGCCCAAGGGGCTGTCCGTCTACAGGCCGATCCCCCAGATGAAGGCAGCTGTGGCTGCGGACCTTCCGCCTGCGCTGGCTTTCATGAAGGTCAAGATCGAAGGCGAGCGCGATCTCACCGGAGAGCCATACAAACTGCCGGGCACCATCGGCATTCTGGCTGTCCACTGCCTCGAAGGCGATGACCCGGACAGGATAGCGGCTCTCTGTCATGGACTGCGCTTCGGGTTCGGCCACACACGCTCGCCCGTCAAAATGCCCGCACCTCTTTTCCACGCCAAGAAAGTCGCCGAGTACATTCCCGCATACATCCTGACGGAAGAGGACGAACGCGAAGATACGGCGGAAACCGTCGAACCCGCAGACCAAGAGGAGCCGGATGAGTCTGATGGACTTGCATCTCCCGAAGACGGGGACGGCACGGATGATGCTGGCAACACGCGGCCGGAACCGCAGGCATATTTGGGAGACCTGTCGTTCATGAACGGAACAAACGGAACGCACGGTGCTACCGCCATTCCGAAAGATTCCTTCTCGAAATCGAGAACGACGACGCTTCCTGCTGAAATCCGCGCCAAGGCAAACGGTGACCTGAAAATCGAAGCCCTTCTGGAAATGATGTGGCTGGGGCCGTTGCCCTCCTGCATCACGGAAGACTGGATGGTGTTGCTTCTCAGCGCCCATTCATCGGTCAAGCCGAGGCAGAAACTGTACGATCTCGCCATGAAGGTAGAGGTGCCGATGAAACTCGTGCTGCCTGAGACCGACGTCAAGGACGACCGGTCCTTTGCCCGGTTCCTGATGGCTCTGCTCCAATTGGGGGATTCAATAGTTTTTGCCAAAACGGCGATCCCCCGCACCATCGACAAGAACAGGAGGAGATGGATTTTCAATCCGGTCTACGAGCAAATTGCCCGCAAAGGGAAGAACGGGGCCAAGTCAGAAACGGGGATTTCGATCGTAGATACGCTTTATGAGTCCCCCATCCACACATTGAAGAAATTGCATGAGGGCGGAGACGGGCTGCTTGCCAGGCAGTTCATGACCGTCGAATCCATGTTCAGGCCGGAGAAGGCTGCCATTTATGCCGAGGCAGCCGGAAAGTTGAGGCAGGAGTTCGGCATCGAATATGCCGACACCGAGGCCTTTTGCTACCGGATGGCGGCATTCCAAGAGCGCTTGATAGACTATGTGAACCTGAAATCGATCCTGGCGGAGCAGGAGCAGAAGAAGGCGTCGCCTCGTATCGGCCGTCTGGGCATGGATGACTACCAGACAATAGCCGAAGAAGCCGAACCCGTACGCCCTTCCGCGCCTGAAGTGAACGCAGCCTGGTTGCGGGACAGGATGTCGCTCAGCGGTGCTTTCAGAAGCCATCTCCACAACCACCGCACTGAGATCAGGGAAGTGCTTGGCGATGTGAAGGCATGGCCTGAAGACAAGCCATCCAGTGAAGTGATTGCCGATTGTGTCGCGAAGCTCTTCTCGGTTCCCGAGCCGATCCTGGCGGCGATATCGAGGCGGGACAAGGAAAGCCTGTTCAGGCCGTTCTACCGCAAGATCGAGACGACCGTCCGGGCGATTGACGAAAGCCGCCCCGAGGAAAAGCGGCTGTCGCCCGCCAACTGGGAGGACGATGGCACCTCACCTGAAATCTTCGCACGCTTGTCTGAAGGCGGATACAGGCAGTTCGCCGACGAGTTCGCGAAAATCCGCGCGATCGAAAACCCGTCGCTTCCTCTCGAACGGGCAGTGAAAGCTGCCGGAGAGGAATTCAGGGAAGCTGCGGAATTTATCGAAGCGAGACGCAAGGCGTCGCTTTGGTTCTTCGCCAATGACGACCGTTCCGACAATCCGTTGTACGAAGCCTATCTCGATAGTTTCGAAAACGGAGAGGTCGCCGTCCCCGGTGAAGACGGCCAGTCAGGCACGACCGGGAACGCACCGGAAGCACGGAGCGAGCCGGAAGTACAGGCGGAAATCGAGATCGGGAACATAGCGTCGCAGGACGCCGGACAAGAAGCCGGAGCCGGGCACGCAAGGGGGGCTGACATGGGCATCGAGGACATCTTCCGCGCTATTGTGGTGGAAGCAGAACACGGGGTTGAAAAGCTGAATAAACCCGATTGGGATAGCCTTTCAGCCTCTCTGTCGGTCATTTCCGGCCTTCTGGACAAGGCACAGGCGGCTGTTGCCGCCTTGCCGCGTCAGGTGTCGAATGCCGCATTGCTCGCCCGGGTGCAGATTCTGGACAAGGAAGCCGCTGAAATTTGCGAGTTCCTCGGGTCTGAACATACAGCGCTCTTCTTGCCGGAGGAGGGCAATATCGAGCCGTCATCCGCTGAATTGGCTGAAATGTGCCTTGGTGAAGGGGAGGAGGCACTTAACGGCACGAAGCTCGCCGTAGCTGCTTACACAGAACTCGATGAGAAAATGACGGCGGCCAAGCCAGCTGAAAAAATCCTACTCGCCCCCTCAATGAACGAGGAGGTCGGAAAAGCCGAATCCGGCATCGGCTCCATTGCCGTAGCGCTGGCGAACGCCCTGTCTTATCTGGCACCGGCCGCTTTGCCGTCCCCTGACGGTGGAGACTGCCCCGGGAAAGGAACGCTTCAATCCGACGAAGTCCGGGAACAGGAAAGAGAAACACCCGAGGCGGCAGGCAGTGACCGGGAAGCGGTTCCAGCCGCCGAACCTGTTGCGGCTGGAACCGCGGAAGCGGAAGACAATCCGGATGACGCGGACGATGTTTTCGCGGAAGTCATCCCGGAAGACGACATCCTTGACCCTGAAACAGCCGAACACGACGTCGTGCCAATGGCAGAACCTTTGCCGCAAGATGGCGGTTCCGTCGTGGCGGTTCCTGAAGCCGAGGTTGAAACTCCGCCAGCGGAAGACCTTGAAACCCTTAGGATAAACCAGTCCCTCGACAGGTTCATGGCTTCGGGAAGCTATTCGCTTGCATACCATCTTGCACGGGCCTCCGAGGCCGAAGACCCGTCACGGCCGCTTGTCATCACTTCAAAGGAAGCGAAGCTTGCGGCAATCGCGGGCCACCTCAACCACACCGCCCTTCAGTCCAACCCCTTTCTCGTTTCGTCATGGGTCAGCGAGGCATTCAGTTCGGTCGAAGCAATCGGCCGGGACAGCAAGGAGGAACGCGCGTCGGCGCGGCTTCTTTCATTGATGCCGCTTGCGATCGAACTGGCTATCTTCTCGCCATCTTACGGGAGCGCCGAAATCCTGCGTTCCTTAAACTCGTTGCCTGGAGACCTCGGGAAAAATGTGAGTGAGGTTTTCAAGAACCTCGACTCCCTCAAGCACACGACGATCGTCCTGTCCCGGGCCATGCTCGCCAATGTCGCCGATGAAATGGATCTGACGAAAGCCCTGAGCGAAAGCCGGGCGCACCTGTTCCAAAAAATCGAAGGCTTTCAGGCGCTGCGATTCAACTACCAGCCCGGAAACAAGATCAAGAACGAGCTGTCCCGCAGCGACAATCTCATCGGAAAACTGCGGACCCAGATCACCAAAGGCAGGGATGACGACACGACGCTGGCCGTCGTGAAAAACTTTGCCGAGAGCCTCAAGGACCGTTCGGCCATCATAGAACTGCTCGACGAAACGCATGCGATGCATCAGGACCGCTCGAAGGGGCTGGACGGCGTCGTGCGCAACCGCCTGGTTTCCTTCCTTGAGAATTTCCGGGATGCCGCCAACAACTATATCGACCTCAAATCCGAAATGCGGGAAACCAGCTCGGCGGAACGTCCGAAAGCCCGCGACCTGGCGAAAAAGATTTCGCGGTCCCTGAACAATATGACCGCGGCCGTGGAAGTAGCCTCTCAGGACGAGGGCCTGATCGGAACAGCCGCACGGCACGTCGCTCTGCGCCTGAAGAAACTGTCGGCCATCGTTTCGGGGGAGCAGGTTCCCTCCGCCAACAGCAACGAATACCTTCAGGCCTGCCACGCCGAGATCGCCCTCCTTCCCGAACTTGATTACGGACGCTCCTGGTTTCCAAGTCCGTATTCCGCCGCGGAGATGGTCGGCCTTCTTTGCAATGCAAAGCTCCCGTTGCTCCCTGAAAAGGGGCAGGAGCGGGACGAGGCCTTCGACAACATCGTCCGCCAACGCATGGACCGCGGCTCGTTCGTCGGCGCACGCATGCTTCTCGATGCCGACGATTTTCTCGAAATCAGCCAGGAACTCGCTGAAAACCTCGAAAAGGAAGTCGGAGCAAACATCCTCACCGCGAAGACATCCATGAAAGACGACATCGGCCAGGCTCGGAAAGTTGTCGAACGCGTCATGCGGTTCGGCTCGTTGCGGCAAGGCACCGATGCCGAACAGGCCGCCTCCCTCCTCGACCGTCTCGAAAAGATCGAGGCCGTAGACGTCCCCATTACCCTTGAGCCGGGCGCTCGCATCGAAGAGGAAATTGACGGCATATTCGATGTCAGCGTGGCTCAGGACGAAATCGAAACGATCCGAGAAGGGGCCCAAGCACTGCTGGAGGAACCGCGCATCCGCCTCCAGAAAGACATTGACGAACTGTCATCCAATGGCATCGACCCCAAAATCTGCCAGAAGCTTCGGGCGCTTTGCGAAACTGACGACCTCCTGACAGCTGAAGAGCATATCCAGGAAGTCAGGAACGAAGGCCGCCTGCCGGAATCGCGCCGCCGCAACTGGAGGTTCGAGACCTTCCGGGATGAAGTGCTTCCCGCTCTGGAACATTACCGCGGCGACATCGCCAGCAACGTGTCCCACGCAATCATGAACGGTGATGCATTTGAAGGGATAGCCTACGACCAGCTTTCGGAAACCCGCCGGAAGGAATCTGTCGAGATCGTCACGGAATGGCGGGAGCTGTTCCGCAAGTTCCATGTCAAGGACTTCGCCCCCTTCGCGGCAAGTTTCCTCGAGAAATTCGGCATAAGGGCCGAGTTTAAGGACGTAGCCAACATCCCTGTGCCTCCGATCGCCAAGGGAAAAATGTATGTCGGCGATTTCAAGCTCGACATCCCGACCGACACAGAAAGCCTGCTGTTACCTGATTTCGGCTCCCGAACCGAGGGCAATTACCGTGTGGCCGTCAGCCAAACCCTCCCTGCGGAAAGCACTCTGCAGAAACTGACGACGGGCAACGGCCTGATCCTGATGGTCAGCGACATCGTCACACCCGAAGAGCGCCGGAAGTTCCTGATGAGGAACCTGGCAGCCAATCGCCGCATATTGCTGATCGATTCAGCAACAATTTCCTACGCTGTCAGCGAACCGCAGATCAGGGCGCTGACGCTGATCGAACTGGCTCAGCCCTACAGCTTCGCCGAACCCTATGCCGACTGGGGGAGGAGTGCTGTCCCCCGTGAAATGTTCGTCGGACGCTCGCAGGACATTCGGGCGATCCTCCTCGATAGCGGCTCGAACATCGTCTATGGCGGCCGCCGCATGGGCAAGACCGCTCTCCTGAAACATATCGAGCTGGAGAACAACGACCCGAAAATGGGCAGACTTGTCGGCTTCGTCGATGCCCATCAGATCGGCAAGGGGCATCTGGCGACCAAGGTTATCTGGCAGGAGATCGCGAGGGCGCTGCCTGAGATTTTCCAGCTCAATACTCCGATCGACGCAACACGGGTAACCCAGGTGATCAAGAGGTGGCTGGCCGATGACAACCGCCGCCGGATTTACCTGCTGCTGGACGAGTGCGACCAGTTCATCGTTAGCGATGCTGCGAACGGCTATGCCGAGTTCCTGGCGCTCCAGCAATTGATGACCGACACCAACAGGCGCTTCAAATTCGTGCTGGCAGGACTGTCGAACGTCACCCGTCTCGTTCAGACGGGCAATCCGCCACTCAAGCAGATTTCTGCTGACCCGAGACGCATCGGCAGCCTCACTGGCGAAGAACGCACGGCGGCCGAGGACCTCGTGCTTCGCCCCTTCGCAGCTCTTGGCCTCGAACTGGAAAGGCAGGACATCTGGAGGATACTGTCTCATTCCAACTACTATCCTGTCCTGATCCAAACCTATGCGAAGCATCTGTTGAAGAAGGTGCTCTACATCACACAGTCCACACAAAAGCCCATCCGCAAGATACCGTCGGAGCAGATCGCAAGTGTGCTGGACGACCAGACGACCAAATCGGAGATCAAGACGATCTTCGACATGACGCTCGGCATCGACCTGCGGTACAAGCTGATCGCCTACGTCGTGGCGAGCCTCGTCTTCGAGGCGGAGGCAGAAGGCCGGATGGACGACGGGTTCACGACCCGTGAAATTCGCGAACACTCGATCGGCTTCTGGGAAGCCGGCTTCAAGGACAAGAACCGCTTCTCCCTCTTCGACGACCTGCTCGACGAAATGGAAGGGTTGGGCATTGTCCGACGGATCGGCACCGACAGATGGACACTCCGCTCGACCGCAGTCGTCCGCCTCCTCGGCACCCGCGACGAGATCGACACTGTTCTGCTCGATTTCACGGAGATGGAAGCCCCTGTCGGTTTCGATCCGAAATCGCACAGGAGGGAGATCAAAGCTGCAAAACACGTCCTGCAGAAGCGGTCCGTGTCGCCGCTCACATTGAGCCAGGAGCGCGACATCCTGCTTTCCAGCTCAAGGGCGACCGTCATTCTCGGCAACAAGCTCGCGGATTACGACATCGTCCCCGCTGTGCTGAAGACGGTTCCTGACTCCTTCTCGGACGGCGACAATTACGACGTAAGAATCCTATCCGTGAACACCGCGGCCGAAATGGCGAACACCCTTCGCGACCAGCGCGTAGTTCAGGGCAAAAAGGCCATCGCCGTCATCAAGCCATCGGCACCGTGGACCGCCGAATGGGTCAAATCGGCTATTAACGCGAAACCCGTAACCAAGGGGGATGTCAGGGTGATATTCGTCGGTGGCCCGCAACACGCTGCCTCAGTTGCCGCCGATGGCCAACTGGCCGGGCTGACATCCCATGTCGAGATCATGGTCCTTGAACCATGGTCGACGGCATTCTTCACCGAGATGGTCGACAAGGAACACCCCGGTCCCTCGATCCAGCATTACGAGGACCTGCTTGCCCAATATGGCGGCTGGAATGAGCCGATGTCCCAATATGTCGGCTACGCGCAAAGGGTCAAACCGAAGCAGATGCCAGACGCCGTCGATGCAGCGGCGACCGGGCTGACGGGGGATTACGGAAAGGTGCTCGGAAAAGTCCTCGAATTGATCGGGCCGACCGCCTTCAGCGTCAACGACGTCGAGGCGTTCCTCGACCTCAACGACGATCTCAGGGCCCCTGGCATGACCGGAGAGGCTCTCGTTCAATACGGCACGCTGATGGGCTTGCTGGCCGTTGCGCCTGCCAAGCCCGGGGTCGAACGCCAGAAAAGCTCCTACCTGCCGACGCCCCTGACGGCAGGACTTCTCGGCATGACGCTGCTGGCCGCAGAATGATCGACAAGGCTTTATTCTGGTCCCTTCCGGGCCCCTCCGGTTTCATCGAAGACATCGCCGAAGCCGTCACGAAACATGGTATCGTCGCCATCCAGGCACCCCTCTACCGTGCGCCGGGCCTCTCCGAAGCTGTCATCGAGAGGCTGGAAAACGACGGCTACGTTCCCGTCTTCACGGTCCCGAGCAAAGCGGGCGGGCCGATCATTCATCGGCTGGCCATTGCTGCGGGTGAAATGCGCATGTCGATGCGCACCGCCGGGTCTTTGATCGACAAACCCGAGTTCAGAGGTGCCGGATTCTTAATCGAAGATATCGATAACGACGAATGGGACAGCTGGAGCATCTTCTTCAGGTCATATTCCGCGGAATGGCGCAGGCGCTCCAATGAGGCCCTGAAGCCTGTTCTGGCAGCGCTCGTTCCTCCCGATGTCCCGAAGGCCGACCTTGACCGACTCTTCCCTGGCGCATTTGTCCAATGGAACGGCCGCGTTTCTTCTTTTGACATGAGAACCTACATCTCCAGACGGACGGGCAGATTCGCGGCCCTGGCGCTTCTGGATAAGGTGGCGATCGAGGTCGCTATACGGCTTTCCGGCTACGATCCGAGACTAGCAGAATATCTGGTCACCCTCGACCCCGTCTCGGCAATCGATCCATGGGAAACGCTGAAGAAGGCATATGGCGGGAATGCCGACGTCAGGCCGTGCTGGGGCAACGGACTGGTCGATACGATTGACGGAGATGTCTTCGTTCACACTGCCAGCCTGATCGCGGCAGACGACAGGAAGGCCTTCGACATCCGGCGCTGGCGCGCGGTCAGCGGCCCCGTGCTCGACTTCAACGCCACCGTGTGCAGGCACTTTGCCGACACCTATGCGAGCTCCATCGATGCCAAGCTGCCGTGGCGCGTCGCGTTGCCGTTCGGCGAGAAGATGATCACCAATCGATATGACATGGAAAACAAATATTTGCGGGATTGTCTCGGCGATACCCTCGAATACCGGGAAATGACGTTTCTCAGGCAAACAGCAAAAGCGCGCAATGATATCGCCCATAATGAAATCCCGGCAGGCACGTTGCTGAACACTCTCTCGGCGACGTGGAAAACCTACGCCTTCAGCAGCAGGAAGGAGACGGTCGGCTGGGATTGGCCGAGATGTGGCCAGAAACTCATCATGATGGTCGGGCCAAGCGGTGCTGGCAAAAGCACTTATGCGAAAACGAACTATCCACCAGATGAGATCGTATCGGCCGACTCGGTCAGGGAAGAGCTTTTCGGCACCTCTGTGGTCGCCGGACCTCAAGCGAAGATATTCGAAGTGGTCACGCAGCGACTGGTCGCCAAACTGTCACGAGGAGAAAGCGCGGTCCTGGATGCGACCAATATCAAAAAGCGCGACCGCCTGAAAATCGTGGACCTGATACCGGAAGACATGAAAGTCGAATATGTCATCCTCGACCGGGACATGGACGACAAGAGGCGGGACGGAGGCTGGCGCAACGGAAGGAATGGTCTTTTGGAGGGCCATGCTGACATCTTCGCTGCCGAAATCAATGACATTCTTGCCGGAGATCAACGACCCAACATTCTGGTGACTGATAAGCGGTTAATCGATTACTACGAAGTAGATTCCGCATGATATTTCCGGGTCGCGTATGCGCGTCCGCTGCAGAACTGGGACAGGCGGAAGCAGAGGTTCCAGAAACAACTAGCTTTTGGCCGTGATGGCTTACCGGATAACCTGTAGCGGCCGTCGAAACGCTCAGGACCAAATCGCCACTACACGCGTTCAATGCTCTGATTGGGTTCTGTCTCTAATCGTCTAATGCCGGCTTCTAGGAACGGGCGCAGTTGGTCTGAGTATCTGATATCGGCGCATTGCTGCCGCTAGCTAGCATCCGCTACGAGGATGGGGAAGCACAAGCAGTGCGCTGGAATGGCGTCAGGCTCTGTTCACTTGCTATGCCTAGGAATGTGCATATATTATGCGTTTGAGAGAGGTCGGAGATTTGTCATGACCCACGCACAGCTCGCACAATCGAAAGTGGTCTCAGGTTTTGTCGACAGCCTGCAGGAGCCGCGCACGCCTTATATCTCGCCGAAGCGCCTGTCGCAGGCGCTGGGCGTGAAGGTGGCCAACCTGGCGCAGTTGACCGGCGTCCACCGCAACACGCTCCGTAACCCGTCATCGGAGCGACTGCAGGGTCGAATGCGCGAGATGGTAAAAGTGATCTCGGCCGCAACGGAACTCACCGGCGACGTCAAGAAGGCGATCTTTTGGTACCGCAATGAACCGATTGCCGACTATGGCCATCGCACGGCTGCCGAACTCGTCGCGGACGGCCAGGTCGAGGCGGTTCTGGCCTTTATCCGGGATCTCGAGAATGGAGCGCGTGGGTGAGGATCACCCGCGTCGGTCCAGACGAGATCTTCCATCGCTATCTGACACCCAAATGGGCTTTCCTGCCCACCAGTGGTGGGGGCGCGGCGATCGATGGCGGGCGCTTCAATCGGCCCGGCGTCGAAGCGCTTTACCTGTCCCGCGCGCCTCAGACAGCGTTGGAGGAATACAAGCAGGGAGCCAGCATCACCCCGCCCGCCACCCTTGCCGCCTACAAGATCACGCTTTCCGAGATCGCCGATCTTTCTCAGGGGTTCGACCCGAATGTTTGGGATAGTGCCTGGAAGGAATGGGATTGTGCCTGGCGCCAGATCGCTCGCATCGACAGGAAGATACCTTCATCGTGGAAGCTTGCGGACCTGGTCATTACGACCGGGCTTCGCGGTATCCTGTTTCCGTCGCTGCGCCACGCCGGCGGCACCAACCTGGTGATCTTTTCAGCCAACCTTGTCGAAGGCGACAAGGTCGCGGTCTATGATCCCGATCACCGGCTGCCGCACGATCAGTCATCATGGCCCTAAGTTGCTAGCTGTCGTAAGCAACCCGTTTTTCGATCAGTTCAGAGCGCCTCATCCTCAACGACGCCTGTCGTTGGCTCGCCCTCTTCGCCGTCGCCCTCCCCCCGGCCAAGACCGGTCGGTATATCCCCGGCCAGCAGCTTCTCCTTCGACAACAGCCCGGCGTCCTCGAGCGCCTCGAAATCCGGCAGCTGGCGCAGCGTGTCGAGCCCGAACTGCGAGAGAAAATTTTTGGTCGTCACATAGGTGTAGGGCGCGCCGGGCTGCGGCGAGCGCGGCCCCGAGGCGATCAGCTCCTGCGCGCGTAGCACGCCGATCAGGTCGCGCGACACTTCCTTGCCGAAGAAGCTGGAGAGTTCGCCACGGGTGATCGGCTGGAAATAGGCAATGCACATCAAAACCAGCGCTTCGGATTGCGACAATTCTTTCGACCCCTGCCCCGCGGGCGTGCCGAATGCACCGCGGATGACGTCGGCAAAGGCCTTTTTGGTCCGGTGCTGCCAGCCACCGGCGACCGCGACCAGCTCATAGGGGCGCCCGGCGAGCTCGGCGCGGATGTCGTCGATGACCAGCTCGAGATTGCAGCTTTTGCCGACGACGCGCGCCAGCACCTCGCGCGGTACCGGTTCGCTGGCAGCAAAGACCACCGCTTCGACCCGGCCCATCCACTCGCGCCAGCGCAGTTCCGGCGGCAGGTGGTCCAGCTCGGTGTCGAGCAGCGCCGGCTGATCGCTTGCCTTGCGGCGGGCGGAGACTTCGGCCATCGCTAGAGCCCAAACAGCCGAAAAGTGGGGCGGCCCGACAGCTCGCGTACGACGTCGAGTTGTTGCAGCCGTTCGAACAGGCGCCGCGCCGCAAAACGCGACAGGTTTTTGGTCGTCAGCGAGCCGGAGACGGCGTCTTCGTTGAGCAGCAAAAAAACCACGTCGCCAGCGCCCTTGGCCCGCAGTTTCGGCGCAATGGCGAGGAGCTTTTCGGCGCGCCGCGACAGCTCGCCGGCCAGCCGGCAGGCCTCCGCCGCCGCATGCGCCAGCGCGACGCAAACCGCGCGCTCAAAATTTTGCTCCCCGAGCTTTTTCCGTCGGCCGCCGGCCTCCGCGCGGAACGCCGGACCGAAGGCCTGCGCCATCAAGAGCGGCACCGGCCGCGGCCAGCGCAGCTTTTGCGCCAGCGCCAGGTCGGCGAGCCACCAGGCAAAAAGTTCGCAGTCGGGGCGCACGGTGACGACGTGAGCGGCGATCGCCGCGGCGGCGAACGGCGCCGGCCGCTGCAACCCCGCCAGTTTTTCGATCTCCGTGCAGAGGTCGGCGAGAGCCGCGCAGTCCCAATGGAGCCCTAGCTGGTCGAGGATCATTTCGAGCCGATCGGCGCTGGCGGCGGGCGGCTGCAGCGCCAGTTGCCGCCAGGCGCCAAAGACAGCGCCGGCGGGGCCGGGATCGTTGCCGGCCGGGCAAAGCTGCCAGGCATCGCGCAAGGCGGCTTCGTCCTCGGCGCGGCCGGCGAGCCGCATGCTGGCGGCGGCACAGCGCCAGCCGCTGGCGCCAGGCGCCGGCCCAGCTGGCTTGCGCGCGGGCCAGCGTGTCGAGCGAAGCCAAGGCGGCGCCGGCCTGGAAGGCGGCGTCCGCATCGCTTAGCGCGCCGCCGTGGGTGAGCGCCCAGGCCGGGACGGTCGGCAGCGCGATAGGCGGGGAGCCTGCGGTTGCGGGATCGAGACGAATCATGCTTTCGAGGGTAAAGTGGGCGTGCGCTTTGCGCCATGATTTTCACGCTGAAACGCACAGCCTGTCGGAGCGACAAAATGACCGATAATGTTGCATTATCAGTCGTTTAACTCTTCACGTGTTCGTCCCTGCTAAGCCATCCGGCCAACAAGTAAGTCTCGACAGGGCACCTTTTTGCGCAGCCGGACGAAAATTCCGTTCGGTCATGTCACGAAACGCTCGGCCCGCTCCTCTGCCGGCCGATGGTCAACGAAATCCTCTCCCCATACCTCCTTGCCAATGTGCCGATCAAGCACTGGTCGCCACGGGACCAGCGTGAACTCTCGCGACTTCTCAACGACCGCGTGTTTTGCCGCCGGCGAGATCAACCGATCGGCGGCTCCGATCCGATTCTCTGGACCGCCGGAAGGTAGAGTTTCCCGGCTTTCTCACGATGGCGAGTTGGCGGCGTCATCGTGATTGAGCGACGAGATCAGTCGTCCTCGTCACGTCGCCGCCTTCGGCGATAAGAGTACTCTAACGGCTAGATTCTGAATGGGCAGGGGCTCAAGGCCGGGGCGTGAGGAAACATTCCGCGCTTTGCTGCATCAGCAGAGGCCCTCGCAGGGTATCCCGTCGCCATCTCGGTCGAGCTTGCTGCCCCAGGAGCAGTTGTTCAGGTACCAATGCGCTTCATCGCAAGAGGAAATCTGAGAGGCAATAGCGGCGAGGCTGGCACGAATAGCTCTGCGCTAGCTGACCATGCGTTACAAGGCCGAGTTTATGGTTGTGTATTAGCTTCCGGTCATTAGCGTGATCAGCGCGCCAATCCCATGGCGCTTCGAACTCACCGGCCCATAGTCCAACCTTGGCAGCTTTTGCTTGCGCCTGGAGTTGCGCGTACGCGCCGTTGCTGTAGCGGGGCCAATCTAGCGCCTGGCCGTGATCTACCATCCAGGTGGTGACGCTGGCGCCGTCTGCTCGGCGACAATCGGCGACGAAGCGGTGATACCTATCCCATGCCACGAAGGTGCATTGTACCGGCCGAGACGCGGCCAAAAAAGTGTCCAGGGCCTCGGCGGACCGACGTCCACATGGATAATCTACGCCATTGACATCTTTGCAGAGTTGGCGGCTTTCAGGCGCGTCTATTCCGTTGAAGCGGATGCGCTGACCGTGGATCTCGATGGTGTCACCGTCCACAACCGACGCCGTTCCCACGATAGCCGGTGCGTTTACCGCAGTCCAGTGGGCTATGGCTGTGCCAAGTTCGTTGTGGCTGCCTTCCGTGAGAGAAAAAGCGGCGTACGCTGAAGCCGCTAGGGCAGCGATTGCTAAGGATATGATGGCGATCGCTCCGGTTCTGGGCATCCGGCCAAAAGTGTTTTTTCTATCGGATCGTAGACGCGATCGGCGTCGTAGGGATTGCCGACTACTATTCAATTCTAGCTCTCCACAGAGACTACCGTCGTCTTGCCTCTTCTAGCAGGTGTGCACATCGAGCTAAAGCGATGTTGCGAGCTCTAAGTAGCGGCAAAGTGCGTTTGCAAGCTGCATCTGGCGAGGTGTTCGGCACTCGGCCTGGAAAAGCATTGGCGACGAAACTAGGACGCATACGCATTTCGCCCGGGACGTCGCCACATTCAAGCGGTTGAGGCTGTATAGAAACTCCATGCCGCGCGGCGCATCGGCGGGGCTCGAAGCTCGAAGTTGCTGTGGAATAGATGGCGATCGGCGCGGACCGTCGATGTCAAGAAGCGCAAGGATAGTGCGGCCCTCCTATGCGACTTTCGAAGCACTCGCGCGCTCATTCATCATTCATCGCTACAGCTACCCAAAGCAGGAGACTTCCCTCCGCGACGGCGAGACCTTCGCAATTGCCGAGGCGAGAAGATCAGTCGAAGCTATTTCGCTTGAGGAACGATCGGGATGCCCCATGTACTTGGGCCAGCGCTGTTATCGCTTGGCAGAACGGCTGGCTGACATTCGTTTTCGAGAACTCAACGAGTTCATTCAATCCGCTCGCGCTGGATAGCCGTAACGCCTCATATCGGCAGATGGGAATCTGCCGATTGTTTTTGAACCGTCTGTCGGGGCCGCCGCTTTTGTTGGGATGCGCCCAAGTATGCCCCACCACCTGAGCATCGGATGGAACTTGGCCAGTCTCGATGAAATTGCTTGGCGCAAATTGGGTCTGGAGGTCGCCATAAGGGACAGCCCCGTAGCGGTTGCCGTCTTTCACGAGGACGAGATCGGGCATGAAATAGAGCACCTGCCGGCCCACGTGAAGCGAAGGCGGTGTAACATTGCTGCGAACAACGTTCGGTAGGGCGCTTGCAAGTGTCGTGGGCTTTTTGTCGACCAGCATGCTGGCCCCGGCGTTGCGCTTCCAAGTTGTTAGATCTTGGATCTTGCCCCCGGCCGCGACGTGCCACCGTCCCGCGCAACGATTAAGCGTTTCGAACGCGGCAACCAACCTCCCATAGGCGGCCTCGGCATCTTGCTCAAGATCGTAATAAAGCACGCTCACGCGGCGATAGCCGTCAAACCATTGCCCTATCAGCATGCCCGGTAGAAATGCAGCTACCCCCACCACAGGCCCGACACCGCCGATCGCCTTCCCGATAAGGAAGCCCACGATACCAAATAAAACTGCCAGTATCACGGAGAGCCGCGTCTGCGCTTGCCTGGCGTTGATTTCATCCAGGACATTGGCAAACGTTTCATCGCGCATGTCCATCACGTCGCCGGACTCGATCTCCCTCATCAGGACGCCATTAGCGACATACTCTGACCCGGACGGTTGCGGCTGTGCTTGAAGTGCCTTTGGCGCCTGCGATCGGGCAACGTTTCTCGCGCCGGCTTTTCCGAGGGTACCGCGGTAGTACAAACCGCCGATCCCAGCGTGGATATAGTGGCCTCGTGGGCCCGTCCCGATCCGAAGGCCTTTTACGCCAACCGAGACGCCAAGCCCGCCCGACGAAAAATTGAAGCGGAACGGTCCCGCGCTGATCGATTTTAGAACGTAAAACCCCATCCTTTGAGTCCCCCAACTCAATGCTGTGAGCGCTAGCTCACCAGCATTCTTTTCCCACTCATGACTTCAATCCCTGAGCCGGCGCGAGGTCCGTTTCGCGGGAGCGCTGCCTTACCCTAATTTCAATTCGCCTTCTTGCCTTCACGTCGCCGGCCTGCGCCCCGTCGGTCAGACGATCGCCAGGCAATATCAGCTGTCCACCGGACATAGGCAGGATAGTGAAACCTTGCAATTCGGGCATATCACGAAGGATGCTAGTAACCGAGATTGCTCGTGCCAACCCAAGGCCCGCATTGTCGGCTGGATGAAGCGCACCAACCGCCACCTTGCCTGCCAACACCGGTTGGAGACCTTTGTCCATATTCGATGACTGGCCGGACATTGCTTGCTCGTCCGTGTGTCCAATCACCTCGATGACGTCGACGCCGTAAGACGTTGCAATGCCCGCAATCGTCTTCGAGAGATCCCGCAGCCTCGTCTTGAAGCGATCGGAAAGCTCCGCGCTTCCAGTATCGAAATTGTAGCCATCAAGCTCGCTGAGATTAATGATTGGCGGCCAATCGTGGGGTTTGGCGGTAACTGCAGACGCGTTTGCCTTCTTCAGGGCATCCGAGAGGTCCTTAGGTGTCTTGCCAGCGCCGACATAGCCATACTCCTTCAGCACTTTCATGTGCTCGATCATCACCTTGGCTTGGGCGACGTCGAAATCGTTCTCGGAAAGGACTTTGGTGACGGGGGCTCTTTTGATCACTTCTTCAGCCGTAAGTCCTGCCATTTTGATTCTATCGATAGCGTCTTTGGCCAGCACTAGTTCACGCCATTGCTGGTCAGGCACGTTGCCTCCCGTCGGCGATTTTGCCATTTCATTCAGCTGGGCGAGCAGCCGCTTGTTCTCCTCATCGAGCTTGCGAGCTTTCTCCTGGACGGATTGGACAAGCTTCTGCGCCTCCGCAGTCTCTCTCTCTTTCTTGGCGATCATCGCACCGGCCGCCAACAAAAGGCAGAACACCAAAAGGAGCATTGTCTCGGCCATTGTCAGACCAAGGATCAGGCCACGGCCATAGCCCTTGCGCTCGAAAGCAACTGATGTTGCGCCGACCTCGCTCATCTGCCCCACCAACTGCTTCTTCTCGGCGGCTCAGGCTTTTCCGCCTGCGATGTTCCGCCCAAGGTTTGGAAGGATTCGGTTTGCGTGTCGGCGATCTTGATTGTGGCCTCCTCGCCGACGCCGGCAACAGCAGCTGTCCCAGAGCGTGCCGGATCGATTGCTATTGGTCCGTTGACGGAGTGGTTCGCGCGCGAGACTTGAAGGCTCTTTTCCGCGAGCATCGCAATGAGTTCGCTCGTGTCCCTACTTTGTTTTTGCACTACTGCGCCAAGTGCCTCGGTCAATCGTTGCCCTGCCTGAACAGTCTCTGCAGTCTTTTCGGCCGCAGCTGCCACCCGCTCCACGCCAGTCGTCACCTTGGCCACTGCATCGGCAAGACCGATCATACGCGCTTGCTGTTCCTGTGAGGCGGTCTCGGTTTTCACGACATATTGCGCCACTGCGCTGCCCAGAAGCTTCACCATGGGCGCTAGGTCGTTCTTCAGTACCTCGTCTGGAATGACAACTTTCTCCAGCTTCGCGGCCACGGTGTCTGCTTGCGCGCCAAGTTTGCTCACTGACGAGGACATCGAGCTATTGGCCTTATCGAGCAAATCGGCGGCCGCCTCTACGCGCTGCGCTATAGAAGAGAACTGACTTTCGACCTGACCGAAATTGTCTCTAAGCGCGTCGCTCAATTTGCCTGACGCTTCCTGGACGGGCTTGATCGATTCCATCGCGATCTTGTCCAGTGCGGATCTGATGTGCTCGCCATTCCGCTCCGCCTGGACGGCAATCTCCGCAAACCCTTCTTCGAGCATTTGATGGCTAACGCGGCGAAACTCGGCAAACTCCCGCGTCACGCTTTCCATCTCGGCTCTCACCCGCCGCGTCATATCAGCGAGCTCGTGCCTCGCCGTCCGCTCAATATCGGCAGGGTCGCGGCGCATCTGATTGTAGAAAATTCTGAGCGCAATACCGGTGATCGTTGAGGTAACGGCGATACCGAAGTTCCTGACGATGGTTTCAGTTGAGCCTTCCGAGCCAAACTGAAACAACGATACCCCGAGGCTCGTCAGCGTGAATAGGAAGCCCATGTAGTAGAGATTGTCTCCGGTCTGCTCGTCGTGAAGCCGCAGCTTCCCCGTGAAAGCCGACACGCCGAGATAGAAGAACATGAGGCAGACAGGCACCCCCGCCGCAACAATAGGGTTCACGCCCGACAGCTTGGCGACAGCGATGAACACGCAACCGCCTAGGGTCAGCGCCGCAAAGACAACGAGCGGAAAGCCTGGATGGCCCAAGAGGGCATTGTCGCGCTTCCTGGCCATCAGTTTAATCCCTCTAAGCCAACTAGCTTCTCGAATTCTCCATGATGGCTCTGGACCCATTGCGTCCAGAACTCGGCATGCTCGAGCGACTTGAATGGCTTCTTTGCCCGGTCAATATAGAGAATTGTGACGCCCACCCCGTCGAGCGACGTTCCGTAGGTCCGATCGGCAGCGCTAGAGAGATATTTCTGGTAATCGAGCCCCGATCGGTACTGTGAATAGAGCCTCGTATGCTCGATCATGTCCGAGGCGACCACCAAGCGCTTCGCACTTTCCTTTTTCGCCAGGCCGCTATCGAAGAGCGACAATTTGATTTTCTGGATGCCGGCGATTATTGGAGATTGACTTGCGGAGTCTCCATTCGGAATTGCGTCAGGAAGCTTGCTCAAAGGTTCGCCAAAGGCGTTCTCCCACTTCTTTTGACGACGCGCCGGGTTGTTCGTCCAACTATCCACAGTCGACCCATCGCCAGGATTGCACCCGTCGAACATCACGGTCAGGTCGCCGGGTTCAGAGTTCAGAGTATAAATTCTCACATAACCGCCTGGCTTGACGCGACCGATGGTCTTGCGGAACTCGTTCTTCAGATCCGCCATCGTAGTTGCCGAAATAGGATCAGTGGCGTCGATGAGAACCGCCGTTAGACTGGTTGGCCCGCCCAAGGGGCAATTCGTGCTAGGGTCGATCTGACCGTTGCCAGATCTTGACCACATCCAACCAAAACCGGCCAACATCGAAACCGATAGCACCCCTAGGGCGACAGCCGCGGCGATCGTGCCCGCACGGCCCTTCTTACGTCTGCGAGCCCGCCTAGCCATTCACGCCGTCCGGATGAAGCTTGTCGAGGTCGCGGTACTGCTCAATCCCCCGCTCGCATTCCTGACCGATCAGGCGAACCTGCGCGTTGAGCTCTTCTTGTGCACCGCGGATCGATGCGCCAACGTCCCCCTCGCTCCACAGGTCATCCCCCGAGATATGTGGCTTAATCCGATCGAGTTTGTACGATGCCCCGAAATGCTTGGGCGCAGGCTCGGTCCTAGCCTGGATATTCGCTTCTCTGTACCTTGATAGAAGCTGGTTACAGGCTCGCTCCAACTGGTCCTGATGCTGAGCAAAAAGGGCCAACAGCCTGGTCCGGTGATCGACGATCGCGCGATGCTCTCTTCGACGACTGCCGAGATCCTTGACGATGTCCTCAACCTTTTCGTTGTGGTCATCGCGAACGTCTTGAAGCTCTTCAATCAGCTCCTTCTTGCGATCGATATAGTCCTCGCGCCTGCCGACCAATCGATTCTCGACGCCCGCGTACCCTGGATAAGGATCGAACACGAACCAACCGTCGATAAATGCGAAAATCGAAAACATGAGGCCAATCGCAAAGAGCAGCCATGACTTCACGTCTGTCAGCCCGGCCGGATTGGCGCGTAAATTGCGGACAACTTCTGCACCTGCGCCGTCTGCGAGCGAGCCTGTCACCTCGCGATAGTGAGCCAGCGCCAGGTTTATGGTCACAGCCAGGGCGACATAAAAAACGATCGAACCAATCCCCACCAGCTTTGCAAAGATCGACCGGTGGGTGACCAGGCGAGCGCAAAAAACCGCAAGCAGCAACGCGGCGCCTATGTTGATGAACGAGAATGCCGCGGCCTCCAAGATGCCACCAAAGAGCCCCTGTTCGTTTCCTTTGGCAAGGAAACTGCCGTTCATTGCTGTCTCGATGAGAAATAGGAACAGCAGCAGCGAGAGCCTAAAAAGATGAGCCGCGCCGTGCTGAACCCGCGCAGCACGAGCCAAACCGTGCTTTTCCTTAAACCAAGCGTGCTCTTTCTCAGCGTCGTTAAGAGCCCTTCTCAGTCCATGGAGTTCATCCAAACCGACGGCAACCGAAGCCTTGAAGTCCGACACGCTGGCTGCATTAGCCTGGCGGATTAGACCGAACTGTTCTTCGAAATCTAGGCCGGCAAGGCGCCCGCCGAGAAGCTGCAAGCTGTCCTCCAGCGTGTGATAGGAAGCCTTCTTCTCGTCCTCAACCCGTTCAATGATAGCATGTTCGACATCGTCGAGATTCTTGGCGTTCTTTGGCGGCTGGTTCGCCTCGCCACGTTCCTTCCCGCGACCAGCGAGATCCATGTCGCGATCAATCTTGGCGACGTCCAAGCTATTGAACAACTGGGTACTCGCACGGAAATCATGGTTAGACTCGCGCAGCGACTCGCGCAGCCTATTTAGCTTTTCGAACTTAGAACCCACGCCCTAGCACCCAACCCTTATAACCCCGGCCTAGTGCTTCTATGCAGAGTAGAGCCAAAGGGCAACTGACATTCACAACTGTCCACTTGGTAGTGCCGGCAACGCTAAACTGGGTTCCAAATGATGGTGGTAGACTAGATGATCAGTCTCCCCGGCGAGCGACCGCGCAATTCGAGGCAAGATGTGGAGCGCAAGTGATGGCCAGCACCGAGGGATCGGTTCGCACCTAAAAGAACCAAGAACAAATGCACCGCCCGTTCAGTGTGGAACTGGTTTCACACTGAGCCACCCCTCCCGCGCCGGTTGCAAACACGCTGGACCCAATAGCGCCGGTGGTCGGCGACACAACGGATGACCGGTTTGGGGCCGAAAGAGACTGTCTGCCATTGTGACGAGTTTAGGGAACAGCCGCCATCCGATGACCCACTCTTTCATCGCGCCCGCAGTGGCCGCCGGCACTGATCGCAACATCGTGCTAGGTAGGAGCGCTTGAAGGTGTCGGAGGGAATCCTATCGGCCCTAAACCTCGTCAACGAACGCGGCGTTGATGGCCTTGAAGAGTTTCTCCGCGCTGGCCGCGGTTCCGGTGGGAAGGTCGGACGCCGTAGTCCACCTGTCGAAGCGGTTCCAATTCGCCGAGGACACGTCGCTTATCAAGTTCAGACATTCCGTACCGGACCTGGAGCACATGCTCAACGCGCTTAGTAATCATACCCGACCCGTCCACCGGCAGATCCTCGGGCTTAATTGCCAGCCCATACGCGGTGTTTACGCAATCGAGTAGAACTTGTCCGGGAATAGGTCCTCAACAGCAAAATCGGTCTTCTTCGAACCCGTTGCCTTACCTAGCATGAAAGTCCGGAAGCGCTTGGCCTTTTCAGCCGCGAGCTTAGAGACATACAACTCGTCGATCTTTGCCTTGGCTGCTTGTCCGGCTGTGTCACTGTCGAGAAGTACACCGGCGTCCCAACCCTGGCCAATTGCAAAGCCCGCATACATCGGCGTCTTCGAAGCACCATGCGCCGGCCACATGTAGATGCGGTCCGACAGCCGCTCTTTGCCAGCTGCCCCGAGAGGCCCGATAGCTTGTGCAGGATGATCGCATCGTCACCGCCTTCCACAATGAGCACCTGCCGGTTCCCGAGCAGCCCGCTCTGATCCCCGGTGAGGCCGAGGCTCCGCTCGATGACTGCCATCGGCTCCCGGTGTGCGCTAACGATGCCCTGTGTGATCCCGAGGTGGCAGTCCCTCGTCTCTACAATCCGCACCCGCTCCGGATGGGCAAGCTCGACCATTGAGGCGAGGTGCGTGGTGTAAAGGATGGTATTGTGCTCGGCGAGCCGCTCGAAAACCTTCAGGAGGTCGCGCTGTCCTGAGAAGTGCAGATGCACCCCCGGTTCCTCCAGCAGCAGCACGCAGTCCTTGAATTCGCCTTGGGTGGCGTGGGTGAACTTCCAAGCGAAGGAGACGTACCAGCGGAAGCCCGTTGAACGGCGGTGGAGGCGCACAGGCATTCCGATAGCTGTGTCTTCGGCAAAAATGTTGAGGGTAGGCCCGTCGATCTCGATGTCGAAATTCACCTCCTTCTGCTGCCATAAGTTGGCAAACTGGCGAGTCAAGTATTTGGAGGCAGATCGTTTGCCGAAGGAGCGAACGGTGCGTCCCTGGGCGGACTGCCCCTTCTGAATGAAGTCATTAAGGTCAATGTTCGCGAGGTCGAGGATGACGAGGATGGTCTGGTCCTCGTTGCTGAGCTTGTGCCGGTTTTTATCGCCGCCGACACCGTCCAGTCGCTGCTTGAGCTGGTCAAGCTCCATCTGCGCGCCGGACATCTCATAGTCGTGGATATAGACGAATTTGGGAACGTTCACTTTGGCCCAAGCGACGGCCTTATTCTCGTCCAAGGTTCCTTCGGCGAAGTCGTGCACCTTGAAGCTGGTCTGAGAGCCATAGTTGCGCCAGAGAACGACCCGGACAACGGTGGCACCTGGGGGGCCTCCTCCCCCTGCTCCACCTTAGGCGTGACGAGTGCCGCCGAGGCAAGCTCTTCTATCTCCTCGCGTGACAGAACAAATTGGGCCTTGCAGACGAGCTTGCCATTCGCCTCCTTGCGACCTTCCCATCGGTCTACCGGCCAGTCTTCGTCAAGACTGTACTCGGCGCCCGGGATAATAGGATTCAGCGTGTAAAGCGCCTCAAAGAGATTGCTCTTGCCAGCCTCGTTTTGGCCCACGAACGCCGTGATCCGATTGGCATTGATCCAGCCGGAGTCAATGATGTTACGGTAATTCTTGACCTGAAAGCCCCAAAATTCATCCCCTCCCCCACATGTTCTGTCTATGACAGGATGGCTCGCCAGAAGATCAGGATCAAGTCACAGACGCAATTGAATCGACGAAGAAGTTGCGGCTGGCCTGCCGTCGGTGAGGATTGAAATCACAACTTCGGCGTAGGAGGGCATTCTCCTAGTGTATGTGTGATGTAGGTCAGCTTCCGGGAAACTGCAGGCCGCTCGCCAATGTTCGTGATGCGGCGCATAGCAGTCCTTGATGAAGTGTAACGGGAATGACCGGAATGGGTCGGTCATCAATCCTGGAGCAAGGGCGTCTCGCACAACTTGGCTGACCTGGATCAGATTCTTCGGCGTTTGGTGTTCCCCGGACGCTCTGCTGACGTCGGCTGGTTTTCGCGATCCTCGGTGGTCAGTTGCTGCGGACCGACAACTGACTTGCGGCCACCTGCAATGGGCAACTTCATCTGCGGCGCACGTCGAACCTCTTCCGGCGTTGGACGACGACGTGGCTTTCCTGTCTTCAAACCGGATTTGGCGCGCGCGTTGAATGCCTCACGCGCCAGATTGAGTTCTAGGAGATTCGCCAGGGCTTCATCTTCAGGGATATCGGCAGGCCACCCGTAGGCTGCGGCAACGGCGGCATCCAGGTCCGAGTGGGCATCGACTAGCCACTGCGGACGCCGGTTGTAGAGGCTGGTCAGGGTACGCTCACGCAGGATCGTTTCCGATGCGATGTCCTTCGGAAGGATTCGATCCGGATAGCCGAGCACCACCTCGGGCTCAATCTGGACCAGGTCGCTCGGGTTGAGCCATGCGTTTCGTATGTCATCAAGTCTCTTGGCCGCGCTTGATATAGCGATGGCGCGTGAATGCTTTTCATATCGAACTGCAGGGATGTCCGGAGTGAGGCCCTCGGGGAACGGGAAGGTCTCGAACACTCCCGCACTATTGTAGGTCGGATCATTGCCGACGCCGTGCCACGAGCAAGTTCGCAAGCTCCACGCCTCGTGAAATCGGGAGTGAAGAATTCCGAAAAAGACATCGTCTGACCGAGAAAACGCGAAGATACGGGAATCGGGCAGTATCGATTGATCAAGCCATACGAATGTCCGATGCTTTGCGACGCGAGGTGTGGCCACGTAGCGCGAATGGCCCTGCAAGGAAGCGTGGAAAGCCGGTCTCGGCTCCACGTGTCGCCACCAACGCTCGCGGTATGCATCGCGCCTGTTCTGTGAGCGCTCCGGAAACACATGCTCTCTGATGTATTGGAACGGCGCCTCGTAAAGTGCAGCCTCCTGCTCGGACATCTCCCAGTCGAAATCCACGATCCACATATCTCGGCCGCGGCGAGTGATATCCATTCCATTGCGCCATGGATGGAGCACATCTGAGTTTGGCCTGCCGTTGGGATTCATCGGCATGGAGAGCCAACTCCGCGCCAAGCTACCCGGGACATCGAAGGCGCCGCCTTTCGTATCGCCCATGAATGCTACGTTCCGGTTTGCAGAGAGCCGGCGCGCCTTGGTCAAGTCGGTCACGCCCGCGGTAAGATCTGCGTTTATCTGTGCAACCGACCTCCCATCGAGGCACAACGGGTCCTCGCCGTGGCCGAAGCAGATTAGGGATACCCGCACGGCCGCGCCATCGACGACCCACGGCTCGTCACTCCAGGCTTCGAATAGCCGGTTTTCGGCAATGATCCGATCCATCACCTTTCGATTCGCTCCAGCGCGTATGGAATTCGTCGTGACCAGCCCCACCCGGCGCGTTCGATCTGCTGCCACGGCTGCGCGGGATTTCTCAACCCAATAACAGACGAGATCAGCCTCGCGAGGGACCCTCCCGTCGTAAACGTCGAAAAGGCGTTCAACCGTCGAATTGCCTAAGGCTTGTCGCATCAAGCGCACGCCAAGAAAGGGTGGATTCCCAACGATGAATTCTGCTTCCGGCCATTCAGCTTCGGCATCTCCCGTGGGTGGCCCTAGGGCAGCCAGAAGGTCTCCTTGTGCGTCAAGCGCTGTATCAAGGTCTTCGGCCTGCCTTACCAAGGCGTCTCGCTTTTCGATTGCGTCCAGCTTGCGCAGGATTGGAATCGATTTCGAGCGAATCCCGTTCTTGATCTGCCACTGAATATCGCCGATCCAGATGGTCGTACGTGCAAGCTCGGCGGCCATCGTGTTGATTTCGATGCCGCGCAGGATTTCCGGCCCTGTGAGCGGAAGCTGCGCGGGCAAGCCGAGCATCTCGCAGTCGAGGTTGGCGCGGTGTTCGATGTCCTTCACCCCTTGGAGAGCGAGGTAAAGGAAGTTCCCGGAACCGCATGCCGGATCCAAGATGCGGAGCTTTCGCAGCCGTTCCGTGAAACGGGATCGCACTTCAGCGGCCGCTTCCTCCCGCGTCATCCGGCGGGATTGCTGTTTGCGCATTGGTGGCTTGCGACTGCCATTCAGGAACTCGACGATCTCCTGCCTTGCTTGTTCCCATTCCTGTCGTAGAGGTCTCAAAATGACAGGGTCGACAAGGCGCATGATCTTTTCTGGATCAGTGTAATGCGCGCCGATCTGGGCGCGTTTTTCCGGGTCGAGAAATCGCTCGAACAGAGTTCCAAAGATCGTCGGATCGATGAGCCCCCAATCGAGGCTGTCTGCGGCGATAAGCAAATCGATGTCGCCGTCATCTAGCTGCAGCGCTCGGCGACCGTCGAACAGACCACCGTTGAACCATGCGATATCGGCCAGATCGAACTCGCCGCCGCGCTCCATCGCTTCAAACAGCTTGTTGAGGTAGCCTATCGCCCGGTCTGGAACGCGGGCGCATCGCCTTAGGAGCTTGGTGAACAGCCCGTCTGGCAGGAGGTTCACGCTCTGAGCGAAGAAGCAGAACACGAGCTGATTTACGAAATGAGCGATCTCATCCGGGGTGCCGTGTCCCTGAAGCCGGAGGGCGATTGTGGAAAACTTGTCTGCGGCCTCCTTCGTGACCGCGGCGCGCGTTCTGGTCGGCCTCAGCTTCTCCGGATTGAAGAAGACGTTGCGCAGTATCTCGCGTGCTGCAGGCTCCGCGAGGTCATCCAGAGTGATCTCGTAGATAGATGGGACGGTGTTGGTCCAAGCGGTATGGATGCGAAGCCGTTCGATGTCGCACACGATGTGGAGCGGTGGACTTGAGAGCGCCGGTGCATACCGCATCAACTGCAGAAGGGCCTGGTCGAGGTTGCCCTTCTTACGTTTGTACTCCCAGGCGAAATACCCCTTCTTCCACACGTCGGCGAAGCCTTTTCCGCCTCCGAGCTTGTTCGCACCTTTCTCGAACGCGAAGAATTCCCCGCTCGGGTCCTCACGCACCGGAGATGGATGGCCGATCAGCGAGCAGATGTCGAGAAAGTGTTCTTGGGCGGTTTGTCGCTCGCTAAGATCCGACTTCCGCCATTTCTTGATAAACGCAGTCGGCGTTATGGGCACGAGCCCTGCGGCACCCAGACTCATCACGCGTCCCCTCCGACACAGGCATTGCCCGATAGAAGAGTTTGCCAATGAAAATCTGATTATTGGTTAATTTTAAATAATCTATGCATAAGCATATGATTGTCAATGACTTATTCATAGTGCGCATCAGAAATAGGCGCTCCGAAGCATTACGGCAGCCGTTACGCGGATGGAAGCGCACTTACTGGAGCGCTTTCCATTCGACGCCGAATAAGTCGCATGGATGACGCAATTGCGCATCGAATCCTTCACTGTGGTCGCTCACGAGAATCGGTAGAGGCTCCATGGCGTAGGAGCGGTCTCCGATTGTGGGCCGCCGAGGTACGCGACAAGCCTGCTAGAGCAGGCTGCTAGGCCGGCTATTTGCTAGGCAACTCGAATGTCGGGAAGTGGCCCGAGTATCACATTCCGTAACGGATCCTGTAGCGTCCGCTTTTATGGAGCCAGCGGGTTTCGTGACCGACATTGTGCGCATTGCTGCAGCGAGCTAACAACCGCTACGTGGATGAGGAAGGACAGCGTGAGGCTGTTCACTTGCTACGCGTTGAGGTGTGCATATATTATGCATATGAGAGGTGGGAGATTTCTCATGACCCACGCACAGCTCGCACACTCCAAGGTGGTCTCAGGCTTTGTCGATAGCCTGCAGGAGCCGCGCACGCCCTATATCTCGCCGAAGCGCCTGTCGCAGGCGCTAGGCGTGAAGGTTGCCAATTTGGCGCAGTTGACCGGCGTCCACCGCAACACGCTCCGTAACCCGTCATCGGAGCGGCTGCAGGGTCGGATGCGCGAGATGGTGAAGGTGATCTCGGCCGCGACGGAGCTCACTGGCGACGTCGACAAGGCGATCTACTGGTATCGCAACGAACCGACCGCTGACTATAGCCATCGTACGGCGGCCGAACTCGTGGCCGACGGTCAGGTCGAAGCAGTCCGGGATCTCGAGAATGGAGCGCGTGGGTGAGGGTCACCCGGGGCGGTCCAGACGAGATCTTCCATCGCTATCTGACACCCAAATGGGCTTTCCTGCCCACCAGGCGAAGGAGCTGCGATCGACGGCGGGCGCTTCAATCGACCCGGCGTCGAAGCGCTCTATCTGTCCCGTTCGACGCAGACAGCGCTGGAGGAATACAAGCAGGGCGCTAGCATCCCCCGCCCGCCGCCCTTGCGGCCTACAAGATCACGCTTCTGAGGTCGCCGACTTTCGCAGGGATTCGACCCGGACATCTGGGACAGCACCTGGCAGGAATGGGATTGTGCCTGGCGCCAGATCGATCGCATCGACAAGAAAGACCCGCCATCGTGGAAGCTCGCGGACGTGGTTATTACGGCCGGGCTTCGCGGCATCCTTTTCCCGTCGCTGCGTCACGCCGGCGGCACCAATCTGGTGATCTTTCCTGCCAATCTTGTAGACCGCGATAAAGCCGTGGGTTCACGATTCCGATCACCGGCTACCGCACGACCAGTTGTCCTGGTCCTGAGTCATCGACTGTCTTTGTGGTCGCAACGCGATAACGCCCGCTCACGACACCTGGTCCTCAACGACATCGTCCTCGTCTTCCCTGTTAGCCGAGCCGGCTAGAATACCGCCGGCCAGCAGCTTCTCCTTCGACAGCAGCCCTGGGTCCTCGAGCGCCTCGAAATCCGGATGGACGGCCATTTGGCGGGAGCGGCCTGTGCTATATCGCGGTGCAGCACAGCGGGAACCAGAATTCCAGCCCGAAGGAGGCCGACCGTGTCCGTGATATTGTGAGCGGGATCCTCGCTTCGGGGGCACATTGACTTGACCGGCAGGAATGTCCGCCGCTCCGCTAACCCGGGGGGCTGCGCGGCGGCGGACGATCTCCTGGACGGCGACGCCTTGCTTCGACAGACCGAGCACCGCCGTATTGGCAGTCCGCAGTCGGCACCGATGAAGACGTTCAGATTGCCCTGCGGACCTGCGGAAGGTCGGTAGATGGCGTAACCACACGATGAGAAGGCTCGCCGGAAAGTCGGCATTAGGTTGCGATTGAGACAGTCTGAACGGCCGACTTGGAGCGCGCAAATCGGCCATCGCCGCGCGTGTCAGCATTGCATCACCTTCTGAACCCAAGCCCTCACGTACACCCCCAAGTGATCGACAAGGCTTCGGCTCCATCAGGTCGGGGTGGATTGGGCGGGCGAGCTCAGAGGCGAGAGCTTAAACCGTCGTTCTAGCGCGTAACAAACTGTGTAACAAACAGCGCGAAAAGTCCAATGTTTTCATAGTCATAGGCGTGAACTCGAAAGACGCATTCTGGGCCTAGTTTATCGGCCAGAACCAGAGCACCTAGAGGGCCGAACATCTAGGGGCTCCTAACGCCTATTGCTCCACCATGATTCTCCGACGCCTACCAGCCGTTGGCTTCCTTCGCGAGATCGGGCGAAGACATCAGCGACCACCCGAGTTTCTGTTGCGGCGGGAAGCACACGTCAAAACCCGAGTGGTCGTCTCATCCGGGCTCGCGTTCCGTGGCGGACACCAGCCCTCACGCCCAAACTGACTCGGTTGGATGGGGAACCGCTGTCGCCGGGCCATTGAGCATTTCTGCACGACAACAAGCAACACGGCCGGCTTTGGCGTCGCCGTTAGCTCCGGCGAATCCGAACTCTATACCAGCGTCGATGTTTCGAGGACGCTGTGAATCGTTCAGGCGGGGCTCGAAAGAGCGCACGAAGACGCGGGATAATGATCCTGGCCGACGAGGCTACGTTCATCTGGCCCACGATGGCAAATCTATCCTAGTGGAAGTCAATCTTTTGTGGCGGTTGCGCGGTGTGGCTTTTCAGACTGATCAGCGCAGGCGTGTCGATTTTCGACGCTATGCGCCGGGCGAGTTCCCGCAATTCGAAAAAGCCGTCAATACTCATCAGGCTCAACGGTGTGCCCGACGAAGTGTCCCACCGCATAGGTTCTTTGTCTTGCCTGTACGAAGATCCGTTCATCTCGCAAATGGCGTCATAAATCGCCTGTGCGATCGACATTTCGGCACGGATACGCTCTGCGTCTTTTTGGCTATTCACGAGAATTTTCCCCCAAACCCGCGATTCCCCTTAGCCGGTTTCATTGGGCACCGCTAGATCACGCGGATGTGACACGTCGGATAAAATCGATTGTATGGCGGAGGGAGCCACGCCAGACTCGCGGCGTTGAATGGGCACTATTGCCACCACGCGCCGTGATTGATTTCTGATTGATTATTTTTCAAAGGAATCTGTGGGGCAAGAATGGAACAAACACCCAAGGTCCTCTTATCCGCAGACGGCAAGCGACGCGTAGTCTTCTATGAAAACGATAATGGTCTTTTTCAATGGAGAGAACAGGGGATCATTCCTCCAGACCCAGACCTCGGTCACCCGGACCCCGAATGGGGACCCACCAACCATATCCCATCTGGATATTTTGCGCGGCTGGACGTGGCCGAGGGAGAAGCACGCAAGATCGTCGGTTGGCTCCGTGATTCCAAATAGCGTCGTCCGTCCGCCGTTCTATATCCGCGCAAACTCCGCAGGCCTTGACGATCGCCAGCCCAGCGCCAGTATGCTGGCCATGGATGAGAAATTACATCTATGGGGAAAGAACCGGCCTGCAGCTCGTGCGCATCGCGATCGAGCTCACCTGTCCGGCCGGGGTGCTGCCGAGCGAAGAGGCGGTAAACGTGCTCTATGGCCCGTTACCCGTGAACGAGGGCGAGGCGCTGGCCAAGGCGATCATCGAAACGGTCGAGCGACTGACCCGCGACCACGACATTTAGGCGAGTATGCCACTTTGCGGGTCTCCAAGGCTTCAAGCACTTCGAACACGCGGCCGACCGGCGCGGCGATTTTCCTAGCAGGCAAGTGCTTCACGCGGCCAATTAGCCCCAGCTTGACAGGTCGTGACCTAGGAGAATCCGCTAACTAACTTCTTTGTCCAGCTTGCAATCGCGAGCCCGCACGCGATGCCGACACAATCGGCAAACCAGTCGAATATGTCCATGTCGCGACTTATTATTTGCGTGCCCTGCAGGATCTCGATCCCGGCGCCGGTAAGGGCGAGAAAAATTATCAGTCTTGCCCTGCGCTCTGGCCAACCGAGCCGATGGCCGTCAACACGACGAACGCTGCGGCGTGAAGCGACCCGCGACCCAGTGGGTGCAGCCGGGGGAGGTCAAGCTGCGCGTCAAGCACCTCCGTGGCGAGCACAATATATACGCAAGAATCGTGTCGCTTGTCGACACGCACTCAATGCTTACAGACGACTATTGGCAGACGGCCTCTTTACAGAAGTTGCTTGAGGCGGAACTGAGCCACTACGAGATCCATGGCGAGCCGCGAATTTCACTGCATGGTCCGAATGTGGCCCTCGTCGCCGATATTGCGATACCTGTCGGCATGGCGTTTCATGAACTTGCCTCCAACTCAGCAAAAATCGGCGCCCTGTCGCGCCCGCAAGGCCGCCTTGAAGTGCAATGGTGGATACCGGATTCCGCAGGTGAGCAGGTCCTGCATCTTCATTGGCAGGAGCGGGACGGCCCCATTGTGCAGCCGCCGAGTCGACGAGGCTTTGGAACGACATTGCTGGAAAGAGTGGTTACAGTGCAATGCAATGCGAAGGTCAACTGCATTACAATCCCGGCGGCCTGCGTTTCACTATGGCGTTGCCATTGCGCGAAACGAGGCTCGTGCCAGCGTACTCCTGAGTGACCTGCCGAACGCGACGAACTAGCCTGCAGCCTGTGGCAGCAGCCGAAGCCACCAATTAAAGAGCTCGCTGCGCGACTTTCTTCAGCGATTCTACGGTGCCAGGATGCACGTTGCGTGCTGGGGTCGCCATTCGGGCCGCTGAGGCCGCCCGGCCCCTGGCAGCACCAGGTCGGAGCCCGCATGAACGATTGGGACAAAAACCCGCTGCTAAGCCGACCTTTTGAGCTCCGCCACCTGAACGCCCAGCCGGAAGACCTGACCGTCTGCAAACGAGCGCGCGTAGCTCTCAGCTGTGAAAGGGACCGTGGTAGTGGTACCATTGACCGTCACGCGAACCGACCACCCTTTGCCCTTCATTATTTCAACGGCATGTTGCACATGCGCAGCCATGCATTCCTCCCAGAATGGTACGTTGAGAAGGGGAGGATTAGCGTCGCAAATTTGCATGCAAATAATCCGACACCGCAAGGTCGAAATGTCAAAACAGCGCACAGCCGCAGCACCCGCAGCGCTTGGGGAACCGGGCCGTCCCGATCACGTTGTGTCGGGCAGCCTGGATTACTCATGCAACAACTTCTCCAAGAATTCGGCCATCCGACATACGTCCCGTTTCCGGTCATTGCGGCGAGGCTTCTACTGGCGTCGATTTTCGGTGCTGCGATCGGTTTCGAACGCGAATGGCGAAATCGGCCTGCAGCGCTTCGCACGCATATTCTGGTCTGCGTCGCAGCGGCTACGTTCGGCATTCTGACGATTGAAATCGTTCACGCGCCGATATTTCTGCAGGATTCGGTAAAGGTCGATCCGATTCGCGTCGTCGAAGCGGTCACCGCTGGCGTCGCGTTCCTTGCTGCCGGATCGATTTTGTTTTCGAGAGGCGAGATCCACGGGCTGACGACCGGTGCGGGCATGTGGCTGTCTGGCGCAATTGGCGTGGCGGGGCTGGTCTGTGGCAGGTGGCGGCGCTCGGCACGCTTTTGGTGCTCGTCGCTGCAGGCCTTCTTTATAGTTTTGCAGCCAAGTCCGGCATTGGCGAAAACACCCTGCCAGGGAAGGCAACGTCGGGAGAAGAAGTGTCCAAGCGGCGCAAAAGCTGAGGACAGAGGCGAATACATAGGGTAGCCGCGCCGCCCAAGCTCAGAAATAAAAGTGCAGTGCCGTGCCAGATGCATTGACCGATTACGGGGCGCCTTGTGGCTTGGATACTGCGGCAGTACGCCACGTACTTCGTTCGCATGGCTCGTTCCCATTTGCTTGAGCGCACGAGTTCGCTCGAAGGCGAGCACCCTAGTCAAAGGCTCGCCAGTCAGGCCTAGCGGCCCTCCAAGATCCCCGCTCCAAGCTGCTGGCCCCACCGGGAGGGTCTGCGGCTTCTGTTGACGCCGTTCCCACAGGAGGAATTCAATCCGAGGACCGCAAGGTCGCCGCGCAAAGCATGGGCGTCGCCTGCCTCGATTGCCACGCCAATTTCAGCACCAACGCCGCCTTTCATCTGACGCCCGATGTCAGGCCGCAGGCAGCGCGCTTCCGCCTCGATCCGACCAGCCTGCGCGGCCTGTTCAACCAACAAATCCACGGGTCGAAACGGTCGCTGCGTTCAGTCGAGGATTTCACCGAATTCGAGCAACGCACCGCCTATTTCAACGGCGACCATGTCAGCGCTACCAGGAAAGGCGTCAACCTACCAGACCGCACCAATCAGGTGGCGATGATGGCGCAGATGCAGAACATCATCGACTTTCCGCCGGCGCCGAAGCTCGATGCGTTCGGAAAGCTCGATCCCGCCATGGCCAGCGAAAAGGAGCTGGCGGGCGAGCGGGTGTTCATGGGAAAGGGCCGCTGCTCGGCATGCCATGACCCGCAAACATCGTTCATGGACAACAACATGCACGATTTGAAACTGGAGCGCTTCTACAAACCCGGGCGGACCGTCAACGACATGGTGGAACTGCCCGACGGGCCGATCAAGACGTTTACGCTGCGCGGCATCAAGGACACGCCACCCTATCTGCATGACGGCCGTCTGATGACGCTGGCCGATACGGTGGAGTTCTTCAACCTGGTGCTCGGCGTCAAGCTCACCCAGGACGAGAAGGATGATCTCGTCGCCTATATGCTCGCACTTTGACACGCGGCAGGCCGACCGGTCGGCACATCTTCGGTGGAGGTTTTCATGCGTGTTCTTGCAACGACCTTGGGCCTGACGGCACTCTGCGCATCGCCTCTCTTTGCGCAGATCGGAAATCCGGCCGGCAACGCCCCGGACACATTGATGGACTCGCCGGGTCAGCCCATGCCGCATCAGGCGAACTATCAGGACCAGCTGTTCGCGCAGCTCGCCGTGGCCGGCGGCACGGCAGAAGTCGATTTCGGTAATCTTGCGAAAAAATCCAGCCATTCCGCCATCAAGGAATTTGCCAGCCGCATGGTCGACGACCACTCAGCGGCAAACGAGAAACTGAAATCGCTTGCCGAAAGCGACAAGATCCCACTGCCGCAAGGGCTCGACGACGAGCACAAGCAGCTGCGTGCCAAACTCGAAAAGCTCGAAGGGGCTGCGTTCGACCTTGCCTATATCAGCGGCCAGATCACCGATCACCAGAGGACCGTGCAACTGCTCGAATGGGAGATCGTTTCGGGCCAGGATGCCGACCTCCAGCATTTCGGCTCAGATACTTTGCCGACTGTGCTCGAGCATCTGCGGATGGCGCGCGACATCAAAGCAAAACTCGCAAGCCAGGCGCTCGCCGACGCCGCTTCGGGGCCGCCAAGAAAGTGAATGGGTTAGCGCGCCACGTAAAACGGCGGACCCAGTGCTTAAATTGCCCACGGCCGGCCATGCAGTTTTGTCGCCTTGATGATGGAAACCTTCGCTCGCTCGCAGCTCATTCCCCGCGAATTCCGGCTCAATGTCCCCGAATATCCCTTCAGGTCACGCCGCTGGAAGCTGCGCTTGCTTTGCAGAACCCAGCACTGAATATCAGAAGCTGCCCAGCCCCGTGGCATTGCTGAGCTTCCATTCGGTGCCGAGCCAACGTCTTCCACCCAACACGTGCGGCTGGACAGCCCAGAGAGAACAACAGGCACGGGACAACAAAGCGGAGATCGCAGGAACAGCAACTTGATGCTGCCGACTGGAAGCTCGCGACCAACGAGGCCATAGCTGCCCATCGTGGGGCCAGAGAAGTAGTCAAGGCGCTTCTCCTCGCTAACGCTGCCCTGGAGCGTGGGCTGGCTCTAGCGGCCGCTACTTAGAGTCATGAGTTTAGCAGGGATGGCACCGCCGAAGACGGTCCCAGCGACACCGAACAGGTTCGCGGCAGAGGAAGGCAGTCAGCATGCGAGACAGCTCCTGCCGCAGCAGAAGGCTCCCAATTCATTGTGGTCACCGCCTTCGACGCCGACGAGACCGGGCACCTTCAGGCTGTCTTCGGTCCAGCAGAGCAGCAGTCGGAAGATCGGGCAGTAAGGACCGCGAACGCTCTTGCGAGCAAACATGCCGCGGCTATTGCGTGGTCCCATGATGCTAACTCGGCGGGGCGAATGGGGCGAGCCGACGACCCTCTTTGTTCGAGGCGACGTGCCCGACTGGAGTGACGGGCTTGCGCGTCCGACGCCAGGCACCGCTCAGCCAGGTGCAGCAGATCAGCGCTTGGCAGAGTCGCTGTCCGTTTCGGCCCTCGCGAGGAACTCCTCGGTTGTCGACGGAAGATGGTCTTTCAACCATTCCGCCATGGCGACCTCCTCTCGCAGGTTCTCTTCGCAAGCCCGCACGACCTCGGTTTCGCCCAGCGATTCAGCGGCGGCAATGAGGATCGTGTAGGAGGCGATTTCCATGTGTTCGAACGTGTAGCTCGCAAGGGAGCCCTTCATCACCTCGTCGCCTGCGAAGACGCCACTCAAGGATTGCGCCAGGGCAGTCAACTTTCCGCCAGCATCCTTCATAGTGGATGAACCCTCATCCATCCGGTCGAGACAGGCTTTCAGCCGAGCAGCCTGTTCCCTCGTTTCATCAAGGTGCAGACGCATTCGATCGCTGAGTTCCGGATAGTTCTCAATACGGCTTAGCTGCCCGTTCAACATTGTTTCGGCCTGCTCTTCCATGGCATGAGCGTCCCGAAGCCATTGCACCAGCCATTCTCGCGACTCTGACATTTGAAATCTCTTTTGTGACAAAAGAGAACTGCCGAACTGTGAGATTGTTCCTAGTGAAGCGGGCCTAGGTCTTCTCGCCCTTCAAATCCTTCACACAGCCTTGACGCACGGCTGAACGGCCCTGCGAAGCTACGTACGCGTTTTTTGATGTCCTTAGATGCCGGTCTGACATGCTCCTGACGCCCTTCCAGTGATTGGGCCGGGTCGGAAACAAACCCGGAGCGCTACTCACGGGACCGTAGCACCCCCTCCTCCTTGGCAGCAGCCTCGAAGGCCTGACGGACATCCATCGGGGTCGCCCGGTTCTCAAACGCGTCAACGCAGGCCTGGACCGCCTTCCTCCACAGGTCCACGCTTGGACCACTTCATGAGTTCCTCGGCTGCACTCTCTAGGTGGTTTACTCCGTAGGTCGTCCCAGGCCGGTCGGTCTTGACGTACACCGGAGGGGAGAACCAATAGGTAACCATTAGGGGAATGTAGGGCGGCTATAGAGCTTCGTCGTCTCTGGCCTTACCAATCGCCTCAAGTAATGAAGCTAGGGTTGGGCTTAGCTCTGTGTCGACTGGCCCAAACAGCTTCTGTACATGACGACGATTGTCTTCGGTTCCGATCAACTCCCGAACGGCGTCTGCAAGGGACTTATGCCCAGCTATGTCGCGCTTTATCATGTCGGCCGAGGTTCCCCGCCTTTTGCGTAACCCGCAGATCAGGGATGGTTGCATTAGGGGAACAAATGCAGGTCCACGTCGGTTAAAGACTTGCAGCGGTCGATCCGTCTCGGTGCAGCCACTGTCGAGGTCCGTCGCCAATTCCTCTCGGTGGCGGACCTCCAACGATAGTTACAGCGGGACTAAAAAGTAGGCCCAATCTCGCGCTCCAGGGCGACGCGGGCCTTCCGTAACGAGACGAGCAGCCGCTCCAGTAGGCCTTCATCCAATTCGGATGCTAGGCCCGAAACGCCCGGTCGTGCTCAACGATCCGGTCCTGTATCGACACTACGGTTTCATAACGAGCTACAAGGCTCGTGAGGACTTCCTGATGATCGGAGGTCATACGCTGCCCGTTCTGGGCAAGGAGCGGGCATCAAGCTTAAGGCGTTCATAAAGAACGGCCTCATCGAACTCGCCGTCCGAGAACAGTGCCATTACGCTCACGCTCAGGCGCTCCGCCTGCATGCTACTAACGGAGATACCTGCCTCGGCGCAGACACGATCAAAGACCTGCTTCAACAAAGCCAGGTCGCTGGGATAGGCAATGCCACTCATTGAGCTGGTGTTACTGACCATAGCTGTTCCTCCCATTAGGGCGGAAGCGTGGCCGTCGCTCAACGGCGATGCCCATGATGTAAATCGCCGATGGAAGCAGGCTACTCCGATTCATGCGGAGAGTCTGGGAAAGGGCTGCTGGAGTTCTGCTCACCGAAGTCGCGCCTCCCGAGACAGAACCCAAGCAGCGATCCTTGGTCAATTCCTAAAGATATCAAGAGTTGGAAACGTACCAAACAGAGGATGGGGATGTTTGGTATTCAGTGAGGCGCTTTCTATGGACACGCTCAAGTGGCTTCTCAGCTGCTGAACTGCGGCATGCACTAAATCGCCACCTGCGTTCCGATCTCAACCACACGTCCGGTCGGGATCTGGAAATATTCCGTTGCGTCGGCCGCCGTGCGCGCCAGCCCGATGAACAGCTTGTCCTGCCAGACCGGCATGCCGGAATTGGGCGAGGCCTTGAGCGAGCGCCGCGACAGGAAGAAAGAGGTCGTCATGATGTCGAACTTCCAGCCCTGCTTGCGGCAGATCGCCAGCGCGCGCGGGATATTGGGCTGCTCCATATAGCCGAAGGTCAGCGTCACCCGCATGAACAGCTCGTTGATCGTTTCCATCTTGACCCGGTCACTGTCGGGCACGACGGGTTGTTGCGCCGTCACCACCGAGAGGATGACATTCTGTTCGTGCAGCACCTTGTAGTGCTTCAGGCTGTGCATCAACGCGGTCGGCGCGCTGGCGGGATCGCTGGTCAGGAACACGGCCGTACCGGACATCAGCTGCGGTTTCCTCTTCAACAGATTGCCTGCAAGGAAATCCAGCGGGATCTCGTTCCGGCGGGTCTTTTCGAACAAATAGCGGGTGCCGCGGATCCAGGTCCACATGGTCAGCACAATAACCGCGGCAATGGCAAGCGAGGACCAGCCCCCTTCAAACACCTTGACTATGTTGGCTGCAAAGAAGCCGGTATCGACGAAGGCGAACACCGCCATCAGGGCGACCGCGACGCCGAGCGGCCATTTCCAGATGCGCGTCATCACAACAAAAAGCAGTATGTTCGTCACCAGCATGTTGCCGGTCACCGAAATACCGTAGGCCGAGGCCAGGCGGCTGGATTCGCCGAAGCCGACCACCAGCAACATCACCACCAGCGCCAGCATCAGGTTGATGCGCGGCAGATAGATCTGGCCCGACTGTTTTTCCGACGTGTGCTGGATGACGAAACGCGGCAGCATATTGAGCTGCACCGCCTGTCTGGTCAGTGAGAAGGCGCCGGAGATCACCGCCTGGCTGGCGATAACGGTCGCCGCCGTCGCCAGCACGACCATCGGAATAAGCGTCCAGCCCTGGTTCATCTCGAAGAATGGATGACCGACAACGCCGCCATTTGCCAGCACGAAGGCGCCTTGCCCGACATAGTTGAGCAACAGACAAGGAAACACGATGGCCAGCCAGGCAAGCACGATCGGCTTGCGCCCGAAATGGCCGAGGTCGGCATAGAGCGCCTCAGCGCCGGTGACGGCGAGAAAAACCGCACCAACCGTGACGAAGGCGACTTCGGGCGAGTTGATCAGGAATGACACGATGTAATGCGGGCTGATTGCCAGCAGGATTTCCGGGTCGTCCATGATGTGGTTGAGGCCGGAAAGGCCGATGGCCAGGAACCACAGCGCGGTAACGGGCCCGAACACCAATCCTACGCCACCGGTGCCAAACCGCTGTACCGCAAACACGATCGCCAAGATGGCCAGTGTCAGCGGCACCACATAGGGCTGGAATGTCGGCGTGACGACATTCATACCTTCGACCGCCGACAGCACCGAGATCGCCGGCGTAATGACTGCGTCGCCGAAAAAAAGCGCCGCGCCGACAATGCCGATGCCGAGGATCACCGCCGAGCGCGTCGGGAAACTGTTGCGCGCCAGCGCCATCAGCGACAGCACCCCGCCCTCGCCGCGATTGTCCGCACGGAGCACGAACATGATGTATTTGATGGTGACGGTGATCGTCAGCGACCAGATAATCAGCGAGAGTACGCCGAGGATGTCGCCACGGTTGGCGACGTTGCCACCGGCCGATGCGTGCAACGCCTCTCGGAATGCATAGATCGGGCTGGTGCCGATATCGCCGTAAACCACGCCCAACGCGCCCAGCATCAGCACCTTGGTGCTGTGCTGCTCGACCTCAGAATGGCTCGATTGTTCGACAGGTTCTGCCTCGTTACCAGCATTGGTAAGGGCCATGGACGACACTCCGATAAGCGGGCGGTGCTCTACGCTTGCTGCACTGCAATATCAAGTGCCGTCACGTAATGTCTGCGTCTCGGTATTGCCTATCGCTCGTCGGCTTCGCAGACTCGTCAGCCCCGAAGCGGCTTGGGAATTTTTGCGAGACTATGCTGAAGCTCCGGGAGCAACGATGCCCGAGTCAGTATCGGATTAGGTCGATGCTCGGGCGCGCGAGCTCAGATGCCGAGAGCTTAAATTAACGCTGTAGCCGTGTAACAGACTGTGTAACAAATGCCGCGAAAAGCTCAATATTTTCAAGGACGTAAGCGTCAAGTCGAAAGACGCCCTGTCCGCCAAACCATTTGTGGACCGGCTCCATTGACCAGAACCGAGGACCTAGAGATCGAGCATCTAGCCGCTAACAACCCCTATTTTTTCAGCGTGCCATGATTCTCCACGGTCTACCAGTCGTTGGCTCCCTTCGCGAAAGACGGCCAGGCATCGGCTATCGGTCACACTTCGCCGCGGGAAGCGAGGCCGTTCGCCCTCCAGATTTGAACCGCGATCAACCGCCCGCGTTGAGGCGGATGGACCAAGACATCCAAAGCCTGCACAGGTCTTTCGGGCTTGAACTAGACATGTCCATGGATGCATGGGATAGCAGAAAGACTCCAGAGAGTCCGCTTTGCGGTTATTTTTCGGATAACGTTGCAGCGCAATAGAGTCTGGACGAACCATTGTAAGGTCAAACCAAACCGAACTTGCGCTGGCAGGTCTGTGTCTCTAAGGTGTTCTTGGGTGTAAAAGCCGGGGGGCAGTCATGGCCATTCGTCGTCTGTGCGTTGTCGCTCTTTGCGTCACGTCACTCATTGATTGCGCTCATGCCGAGCAAGCCTGCGATCCAAACTACACGGGTGGTTGCGTCCCGATAGCCAGCGATGTCGATTGCTCATCCGGATCCGGCAATGGCCCAGCGTATGTAGGCGGGCCTGTCAATGTCGTAGGTGCAGATATCTATGATCTCGACCGCGATCACGACGGGATAGGCTGCGAAAGGGGCTAGAACTGCGCTACCCAGCCGTAGGGTAGTAGCTGCGCTATAATCGATTACAGGCAAAAATAGGCCGGGAGGTCCTTTCCGAAGGCGCTACCGCTTCCTACATAGGCTTTGGCTGAGCGCTTAACGCTATTGGGACATTTATTTGTCTGCATCCGATCGGTGTTATTGACTTGGTAACCGCCGGCTCCTAAACCCCATACAAGCCGCTTCGGCGGCAACGAGATAAACAGTGAGCCAGCCCATCCGATAAGTTTCCGCGATCGCGGTACTTGGATGGGCTGGTTCCGTTTTATAGATGCTACAAGCTCGCTACGCCATTCTCCTAGACGGAGGCTTCGTCACTAGGAAGCTGAGCGAAAAGCTTGGGACCCCCCCCAACAGCAGCGGATGTCGTCGCCCTGTGTGATGCAATCCGCGCGAACGCGCATCTAGCAAGCTATGAGCTTATGCGTATCTATTATTATGATGCTCCGCCGTCGCTGGAGACCGTCAAGTTGCCAGTAAGCGGAGCCGAACATCCGTTAGCTGCGACCGACAGAGCGCGACACGCGCAAAGTCTCTATGACCAACTGGAGCTTACAGAAGGGTTTGCGCTTCGTATGGGCGAAACGCGCCTGACGCCCTTCCACTGGAAGCTGAAGCCTGCAAAGGCCGCCCAACTAATCAAGAAGTCGCGCGACCTGGTGGATGGGGACTTTGCCCTAGACATCAATCAGAAGGGCGTGGACATCCGTATCGGCCTAGACATGGCGCGCTTGGCGCTAAGAGACATGGTTCGAGCAGTAGTCGTGGTCACTAGTGATAGTGACTTTGTACCGGCGTTCAAGTTTGTCCGACGCGAAGGCGTCAAAGTGATGCTATGCAGCCTTGGTCATAAGGGCGCGCGACGCGAGTTGAGGGCGCACGCCGATTTCGTGATCTCCTAGCGATCGCCTTCTTTGCGCTTCCGGCGCACCAGTTCCCTTATCTGTTCATTGGTGAGCTTCGGCGCGTGCGCGATCTTGTTGACCACGGCCTCGAAGGCAGCGTCCGACTAATCGGTTTTCAGTTCGCGCGCGGCCTCTCGGAACTTTGCGGCTTATCTGCTGGCTTAGACATAGGAATATAGACTCCGATTCGTGCGTATGCTAAACGAATGGGCGGGGAGTGATCCCCGCCCAAACTCTATCTTATGAGGCGCGGTTGGGAATAGCCCGCCGCGTGCGGTAAGTGGAGCATGGGTTTGCTCCAGTCTCCCGGCAACTGTCCAGTGGCGGGTCTGGCCGCCGGATCAAGCGGAACTGTCATTTGGAGAACCTGCAAGTTCTCCGGTTTCTGGGGAGGCTTTCGCCTCCCCATTCTCGTTTTGCGTCTTGTCCTTATCGACGCCGATCAAATCATCTATATCCGTCTGCCAGCCGGCCCGCTTGGGGTCTGCCACCTTCATTCCATCGCGAACAATCTTGCGTGTCCCTTTCATATTGCTCAACGTGGGACTGATCGTTGACATGGGCACTTCGGCCCCCTTCAAAACGGTCAGTTCTGACTGCAACTCGTTCGCTGTCCACCAGACCCTATCGCTGGCTCCCAACACGATAAGTATCAAGCTCTCCACAGATTCCTTGGTGGGGTCGACGGTATAGGCTTCAACCTTCAGCGGCGGAAGTGGAGGTGGGGGCGGCGGCCTAGGCGGAATGGGCCTTGAGACGCTGTTTAGCGTTACGCCGCCCCCCGCTGGCTCCACCCTTACAGGCGGCATGTATTCTCCTAAGCGCTTAAGAACACGCTCCGCGAAGGCCAGTTCGGACAGCTCCAGCTTTCGCGCCTCGATTTCCGCTTCGAGTTGCTCACGCCGTGCCGCGACGTCGGAAAGGGACGGGTTCGTTTTCATGAGTCCTTGTTTACTCTACATCAAGCGAGAATGCAATCGGCGCGATTGATTGGTGAGCGAACATTAAGAGAACAATCAAGCCAAGAAAGACATTCAGATATGCGCAAACCGCCATAAACCAAGCAATGCCCAACCCGGTTGAAACAATCTTGACCAACGGTTGATTCTCTGCAATACAGACATTGGCGCCCGTCGTCACATTCATTGTCCCAAGCTTCAAGCGTCTTTGATAGCTTGGGGCGCAATGAAGCGCTCCAAGAGCCGCTAGGCTTTCACCTAGCAACTCATGGAGTATGACAATGGTTGTATGTTCGTGGCCTAAAGCGGTGGCTGTCCGGAATTATATCCGGTTCCGCTTTGGACGGTGGGAGAGCGTTTGCTCTCATTGCCGTTCTTACCCCTATCAAGGTTAGCCGCCTAAGGGGTAGGTAAAGAAGGCGACGGGCGTCACCTGCATACATCATGAATCATTCGCGAGTCCGCGTCAAGGCCGGCGCCGTTTGGCAGTCCGCCAGAGGCGGCAACTCTAACTGTAGCGGCCTCCGAAAATGCGTCCGCTTTTCGTCAAGCAGGTCTCTGAGATGTGAGGCGCTTACCGGCGGCCCCCTTCAAGGCGATGAAAGCGCGGGTGCCGTCATCAACGCCCATTGCAATCCGGTTTGAATAGCGGAAATCGAGTTCGGGAAGGTAGCGGTGCAGATGGTGTTCTGCGCAATGCTGATAGACGCCCTTCATGCCGCGCTTGAAGATCGAATAGAAGCCTTCCACGGTGTTGGTGTGGACCGTGCCGCGAACGTATTCGTCCTTGGAATGCGTGACGAAATCGTGAGAGGCGAATTCCTGGCCCACGCGACGGTAGGCGCCAGCCTCATCCGTCATCAATGCGCTTTCCTTGGCGAGTGTTGGCGCGCACGATTGGCATGATTGTTGCGATGCGGGCGGTATCGACATGGAAAGAGCGTGCACGACCGCCGCGCTCGACAAGCGTAACCACGGTCTTCTTGTGGCCGGTGCCACGAGTTACCGGGGTATTGGTCAGGCGGCCGATCTAGGTTTCGTCAACCTCGACAGTCTTGCCGTTGCCGCCGAGCGGCGAGAGGTCGCCAGACGCCATTGCAAGGCGAATGCGATGGTACAGGAACCAAGCGGCCTCATAGGTGCATTCGAGTATCCGGATGACGGCTCGCTCGACCTGAGCGCCAACGAGCAAATTCTGGTCGACGATGTCGTGCGCTACTGGCGCGATTTCGTGCGCACAGGCAGCTCCGACGTCATGAAGCTAGATGGACGACAAGGACTGCCGGGCTTCGCAGAATCCTTTACTGCGCAGATTAACACTGTCTACCCGGCCACGCCGCTGTCAAGAGCCTTGGTCTTCGCCCCTCGAGCGAGTCGAGCCAGCGACCGAAAGGCGGGCTGTAGTCCTTGGGGCTCTGCCCACGGCTGCAGGAGGGGATCCAACGGCCGCGCGTCTGAGGTGAAATACCGTCGCCCAACAGGCGCCGTGCTGATTGCGCTCCCACTTGAGATCGGGATTCTCCTTGAGCCGGCGATGCTGACGCAGCAGCATGTTCACGATGACCATCATCTCGCCAGACACGCGGGTTTCGCCCGACACCATCCGTTGAATTGCCCGAATGGTCGCGGAGAAGTCGCGATAGTCACGGTTCTTGTCCATGAAGTGAGAGCCTGGCGTGAGCATTAGCTCCTTGAGTGCAGCGTTGAATTTCTGCGTCAACTTTTCCGGGGTTGGAAGACCATTGATTTCGACCATTCTTTGAACGGTTGCATCAGGCGCACCAATCCATATGGGCGAAGTACGGGGCCCGGGAAAATACAGCCCTTTTTGACGACATTGGCGATATCGCCGAGAGCGTGTTGGCCGATTTGCCGATCTTGGCAGGACTTTTTACAAAGCGCCGGAAGCTGGCGTCGGATTCAAGCTTCCCTACCGCCGAGACACGATGCCCAAAGGCTTCGGATGGTTCGCCGGCCTCAACTAGACGTCGCGGCATCTCGCACTTGAGATCGCAGGGCACGGCGAAGGGATTGTGCAGACCACAAACTCCCATCCGGGTGGTGACGAAAGCCGTAACTCTGCGTGAAAGGTTCCAGCCTATGCAAATGATGGCTCAGGCGGCTCTCAGTCTTGCGATATCTCGGATGGAGCCGATGCGAACCGTAATCTGGTCAGCCTCCAATTTACCAATGTCGGCGTTGCGCTCATGAAGCCTGTTCACGATGACCTGATTGAGTTCGTAACCTCCCCGTTTGGCAAAGACGTATCTGTATTCCTGCTCCGCAGCGTAGGTATCGCGCTTCAAAAAGGGAAGGTGTGTCGGGTTCTTGATATCGACCCCTTCGGCCACGGCGGCATCCGTTCGGTAGTAGGTAATCCGATCCGCTCGCAACAATGGTCGATCGAGCCGGGTAAGACGGCTTCGGCGCAATAAGGCGCCAGCGATGCGGTCGAGCAATGCCTGCTCATCGGCAATTTCTATGCACGCTCCCCCGAATTTTCGCAAACCGGCATCATGTCCGCGCGTTTGGTGTGCAGGAACGCGCTTCGATCCGCGCCGTTCAACTCCGTTTCCGCATCGACGCATAAACGATCACGCCGCGAGTGACGAAGGCGACCTGTTTCCAGCAGCTGCCGTTGGCGGCGTTCTTCGGCCTGTTCTTCCATCTTGGCTTTGCGGCGGGAAATCGCATGGCCGATAGGCAGCCCTGCATTCCCATAGGAAAGAGGCCCGTTTCCTTCCAGCATCTGCACAATAGTTTCGACTTCGCCGATGATCTTGGGCGCCCCGACCTCCGAGCGCAGCGCCCTGTCATACGTCAAACCGGATTCCTGGTGAACCGATTGCAGCCACTGCTCGACCGTTGTGCCGGCTCGTTCGTGTTCGGGAAGCTCGCCAAGTATCCACCCTACCCGCTGCACGGTCTCCTGAATCAAAGCGGTTCTTTGGTTTACAGCCAGGGTCCTCGCGTTCCATTGTTTAGCGAACGCCGGGGCGAGTATGACACCGAAGCGTTGCGGGATAAGGACACCCTCACCGAGCAAATATTTTATATAATTGTCGACCGCTTTCCAGGCCGGGGCGAAACGGGCATCGATCGCGGTGACATCGTCTGCCACCTCGCCAGACACACGCAGAAAGGCTTTTTGGATCAGCCGGCGTTTTTCCAAATGGTTGACGATCGGCACGGCTTTGCACGGGGCGTTGCCGAGGCAGCGATCATGAAAGACCTCGGCCAGGATGATGGCTTGCCATACCGCCGGCGGTTCGGAAAAACAGGCGAAGCCCGGGACGTCGCGGCCGACAAACTTTGCAAGACCGATCGCTTGAAGCTCGAGCTCGCGTGGGACGACGAAGTCTCGGCCGACCGGGTTCGCCAATGCCTGTCTGTATGCTGCCGCTGTTTGCTCGACCCGGCTTCGGTATTTGGCCGTCGCGGCAGCCTCACGCCTGCCCCGTTCTTGCTGCCATTTGAGCTCATCTGCGTCTTGCTTGGCCCGCGCAGCTTCGATGCCTGGATGATAAAGCCACCGACGAGTTGCGGTTTTCAGCACCGCATCGTTGATGGCATCCCTTAGCGAGTCACGCGGAAGCTTGGACAGATCGATTTCGACGGCGGGGATCTTGTGTTCCCTGAGGCGCTGGATTTTGGCGCTGTCCGCGAAATGGGTGACGGCGACCTCGACGAACAGGTCATAGCCGAGTGCGCGAACATAGAGGTCGGGAATGATGGCCTTGGAATCGTTGTACTCGAGCCGAAGAAATTCGGTTTCGACCTCAAGGCTGGGCTTCATCACCAGGCGTTTGTTATCGAGCCCAAGCCGCTCTGGCAGGATCAGCTTCGGATTGCTGCGAAACGCTTCCTTTGCCAGCAAATGCAAAACCGTCTCCGGACCGCCACCACAGGCCTCAACATCGTGGTGGGCGAAATGCGCCACCCGATGATCCTCCTTCAGCCGGGCCACCAGTTGCCCATTGCAGGCCGGGCAGACGCAGCCGCAAGCCAGCCCGCGCGCGACCTCGCCTATATGAGCGAATGTCCCGTCGGGGCGCCTTCCGTAGACGAGTTGCGCTCGATCGGTGCCGTAGGACTTCTGCGCTTGCTCGTGATCCATGCTTGCGACCTGGGAGCGTTCATTTGATCAAATGGGTTCAAGTTCCGCCAGGAATTCCGGCATCGCTTCGGATATTCGATTGTACGCAAGTTCGAACAAGCCGAGCGAGCCAAGCAGCGCATTGGCGATCATGTCGACGGTGCCCTTTGTATCCCTCAATCCGCGTCCGAAATCTGTCAAATACCGTGGAGGGTCGGGCTTAGAATATAGTCCGGCGACGCCGGACCAATTCGGATGTGCGATTTCACTCAGGCTATCGTAGCTGGCACGCACCCCCCGTACGGCTTTGTCCATGCGGTCGATACAACTCAAGATTTGCATGGCCTGTGGCCCGTCCGGCCATTTACGTGAGCCCACGAGCAGCCGTATCAGCAGATCGTTCAGGTCTTGCGGTGAATGGGTATGCCGCGCATCGAGAATCTCCCAGAGTTTCCACACCAGGGCAGCATTCTCGGTAAGCGCTCGGGTCAGAAGGGCGGCAACGCTCAGGTCCTCGCGTTCAAGAGCATCGCATGCATTGCGCGCCAGCTCTTCGCTCCGCCAGATCAGCGCTTCGCGTGCGCACAGCAATTGGAATGGTGCTTTGGACCAAACGCCTAGAGCGGCAGCGTCGATACGAGCCGGCAGATTTTCGCGCAGCCTGTTTGCAAACTCGCGCGCTTCGACAAGCTCTGCAGAAACCATGTTTGCAGCGCCCTTCATTCTTCCTGCCCCATTAGCTGTGTAACAAACTGTGTAACAAACAGCACGAATAGCTTAACATTTTCAGTGCCATGGGCGTGAAATCGAAAGACGCTCTCTCCGCCATATGCCATTGATTTAACTCGATATTTCGTCGGCATCAACTTTCGGCCCCAATTTCGGCCCTAACGGGACAGACCCCTTAGTGAGTCGTGGGGCTCGGGAACAGGAACTTGTGCCCTTCCTTGAGAATCCAGCGGGCTCGCTCGAGATGCGTTACCCAGGCTCGGTGCGCCCGCTCCGGTTCCTTATCGGGATCGATATGCAGCACAGTCCTGGCAACCCAGCGCCAATCCTCGTCGTCGTAGGCGGCGTCCAGCAGCCACATATACGTGGCGACGCGTTTATGGTCGTATGGGGTGAGGTAGGGCTCGCTTGGCGCTTCGTCCGCGACCTCGGGATCCGGAAGCGGGTTGATCAACGCTTGGCCTCTTTCTTGGGGTAGCCGATAGTGCTCATCGGTCCAATATACATTGCGCATATTGCCATTCAACGCCACGATCTCCCTCTGCCATATCAATCGATTTTATCCGACGTGTCACATCCGCGTGATCTAGCGGCGCCCAATAAAACCGACTAAGGGGGAACGCGGGTTTGGGGGAAAATTCTCGTGAATAGCCAAAAAGACGCAGAGCGTATCCGTGCCGAAATGTTGATCGCACAGGCGATATACGACGCCATTTGCGAGATGAACGGATCTTCGTACAGGCAAGACAAAGCACCTTTGCGGTGGGATACTTCGTCAGGCCAACCATTGAGCCTGATGAGTATTGACGGCTTTTTCGAATTGCGGGAACTCGCCCGGCGCATAGCATCGAAGATCGACACGCCTGCGCTCATCAGTCTCAAAAGCCTCACCGCGCAGCCGTCAAAAAAGATTGACTTCCACTAGGATCGATCTTCGGCAACACAATTCGTTTGGCCGCGCGGACGCCTGACCTTTCGCGCGGCTATATCGGCAAGGCTGTATCGGATCATTTATGACCAACTGCCTTGTGAAAGCATCGTGTTCAGCCCGATTGGCCGGGCGCGGAAGAACGAATTCCGCTTGACGGTCGGAACGCCGCCCGCCTCGGCCGAGAATTGAAATTGCGGGATGATCGTTCCGCCCGCATTGACCCGCAATGTCCCGCGCAATCTGACCCGGATATTTTCGGTCGTCTCGATACTTGGTGCGGTCACGGTCAAGGCGGTTGCGGCGTTGCCGACGATTTCCGATTTCGGCGCCAGGACGTTGCCGATTGCGCTACTGGTTTCGGCTGTATAGTCGATGCTGGTAAAGGTCGCTGTTCCGCCGAACAGCACGGACAACGTGCGCGACACCGCACCAGCCGCGCGGCTTATGACATATTGCGCTTCGAATTCGTAGGTCGTCAGAGCGGCAACGGTCAATTCGTCCTGTGCGGCGGCAAAAACGTTCTGTGCGGTATCGATGTCGAGTTTCGCGGCGTCGGCCGTCAGTATCGAAATCGATATCGGCGTGTCCCATGTGCCAGGGTTACCGGCGACCATACAAATCGCGTCTCGGGCGCCGTTCGCTGGCGCCACGGTAAATTCGACCCGATCACCGACAGCCCATGTTCCGACCGTAGGAGCAGCCGCCAGTTCAAGCACAACAAGCCTGTCGTTGTCTTTGCGGCAGATGTACCCGCACTTGATGCCGCCCGCCGCGTAGCCGATGCTTGCTGCCGTCTTATTGGTAACGTTAGTGAAGCGATTGCCGACGATTGGGACGACAGTCGTGTTGTTGTTTCCGGCCACGCCGAAACCCGTGGTGCAATCGTCAATAAAGTTATCCGCGAGCACCACATCGAAGAGGCGGGACGCCGCCGCGTAATAAGCTGTCGAACTGAAAGCGACGTTGAAGTTCTTTATATGATTTCCCCGCACCCGAACAACCATCGGGGTTGTGGTGGTAATACCGGCGTTCTGGTTGCTTACATTAGCCCTGTCGAATCCCTCAATATAATTTCCATCTACGGTCGTAATATTCGTGGTAGTTCCTGTCGCTACACGAATACTAGGAACAGAGTTGCCGCTTGTGCGCTTGATTTTATTGCCACTGATCTTGTGGCCGCCAGTAGTCGCATTGCTGTTGTTTACAATGTCGATGTCCATGCCAGATGAACCGACAACGGTATTATCCTCAATGTCGACGTAAGCCGAATTCGTACCGACCGCGATGCCTTTGCCCATGCTGTTCAGGATTGTATTTCCATGAACCTTTGTCGGCGTCGTCGGGGCCACGGTTGCATTAATCGTGATGCCACCCGAAGCGCTGCCGGTGTTCTGGAAATCCCGAATGAGATTGCCCGAAACGATGTCATTGCCGCTTGTGGTCACGTAGATCCCGCCGCTAAGCGAATTCCCCAGCTCCCATCCGTTAAGGCTACAGAAGTTGCCGACAATCAACGCGCCGCCTTCGCCGCCGCCCTGCTTGTAAATGCCGGTCCACTTGGTGTTGCGGCAGATATTGCCGGTGACGAGAGCGCGAGGTCCACCGACCGAGCTGGCTTGATATCCCACGACGATGCCGTGCCGACGCCTGACAATCGATGGAGCAACGCCGACCGTTGGCGCTTCGACCCAGGTTCCAGCTTCGACGCATGTCAGCGGGTCGAGCGTAACAACGTTATTGTTGGAAACGATAACGTCAGCATCGTGGCCCAGCGCATCCACGAAAATGCCCTGGGAGTTGTTCGACAGGCAGCTATTGCCGATGATCTGCCCGCGCTCGCCGGCTACCACGCCGGAATAAACTACGATGTCGGCTGAGCTAGCAATCGCGCCCCAATGATTTGCAAAGAACGTATTGTTCAGAATTTTGTAGTCTTTACAGCCTCGAAGGTGGACGGGGCAGCCCTCGAACTTCTCGCCGAAACAGCTCTGGACGAGAACGCCCGTTTTACCGGAGGCATAAATCCCGTTAATCTTTTCGAACGCGACGCCGGTTATTCCACCATCGCCGATAAGGTGAAGCCCTTCGAAGCTGCAAAAATTCCCGGCTTCGAAAATGTTCTTTTCACGGACGGTTTGGCGCACGCGAGAAGCCCAACCGGAACCCCGCACCTTTACGTGATCAGGAACAACGATCGTTTCGTTGATGTTGATGTGCTCGCCTGCGGGAAGATGCGGAAACCAAATTTCCGATGCCATGGTCATGGCTAAGGCAATACGCGCTGAATTCTCCGTCGCCGTCTTCGTCGGCCCTGCGCCAAACACGCGGATATCGACGCCGCGCATATCGCCAGGCTTATAATCTTGCGTTCCGCCGCCGGACAGGTTGAGGGTGAACCCTCCTGGCCCCGTTCCCTTCATGTATGTGGTGCCGCCGCCATCGGCGGGCGCGAGCGCCCCTGCCGTTCTGATGTAGTCAGGCGCGGCGATTGGTGACCACTCTTCGGCCGTACCCTTGGTGGCGAATGTGTTCTCCGCGATGATGAACGCCGATGCCAGTCCTTCGACCACCACCTTTGCCGCTTCGGCGTCAGCTAGCGCAGCATTTGAGGCATCGACGTCGGCCGCTGTTTGCGTAGCATTGTCAGTGGATATGACAGCGCTTGCCTGCGCTATGTCACGCGCATCAATTGCCTCGGCCGTGGCGGCCTCCGCGATCTCATTGACGTAATAGTTCAGCCATTCCACTTCGGTCCCAACAAACCCGTTATCGACGGCAACCTGATATAGGCTCTTGCCGTCCGCCCCATCCTCGCCAGGCGCCCCCGGAGCCCCCGGCAGGCCTTCGCCGTCTTCACCCTTAGTGCCACGGTCGTCGGTAGCATCTGCGATGTCTACAACCAGCCCGAGCGGCCCGATGTAGCCGCCAACATCAGGCTTGATACCTTCGCCGCCGGTCCAGTCAACGAGACGCCGAACGCGGCGCTCGCCATCGGCGACTAGAGCCGTCACCATCGACCAGCCGTGGTAACCGCGAAGGCCGGATGCGAGAGTCGGATCAACCTCTACGCCGCCGTCACCGTTCTCGTAAATTGCATTAGGCATTCGTTGTGCTCCTCTTTCGAGGGACACCATGCGTCGGAAGTTAGGCCCATCGTTTTGCGAATGTGGGCCGGCTTTTACCGCGCAGGATCATCGTCGCGCGTCTTGATGCGCTCTTTCGAAGTCACAAAATTTTCGATTGTCTCGGCCCGATAAAGAATCCGGCCCTGCTTTTTGACGTAGCCGGGGCCGGTTCCGAGCACCCGCCAGCGGGCGAGCGTGGGCTTGCTGACGTGCAGAACGCTTGCGACGTCATCAACGGTTAGAAGCACCTCGCCGGTGGCGGCAAAGGCCACCGCGCTAAAGTCGTTCGCTCGCTCGGCCGCGTGCGACAGCGCTTCCGCCTTCTCGGCAACGTTCGAAATGGCGCGCTCGGCAATCGCAATCGCCCGGCGTGCTCCGGTGATGGCGATTCGGAGGTCGCGGATAGGATCAACACCGGACATTTCGCGCGCCCGCTCCCTCATGCCGCAAATTCTAGGAGGGGCCGACAATCCCAGACCGAGACGCAATCCAGTTCGCTACTACCAGGGGCGCCGGACAGGATGCAGCCGTAGCGGTCATAGGCGCCGACGCCATCCACGAAGAACCAGGCGGACCTCCCCACGGCATCGGTATGGGCGCCATCCTCCTCGTCGCGAAACGGCCGCAGCGGGCCAACAGTGACGCCGCCGCGCGTGCGGTATGTGCCGCCAGTCATGACGCCAACCAATTCGCGGTCTTGACCGGCTTTAGCGAGCTTGGCGACGGCTAAGATCAACTTGCTGAATTCGGGCAGTTCTGTAGTTTGTAGGGGTGCCATTATCGAAGGTCCTTCTTCGGTTTCGGTTAGAGCCGGTGAGTGTTTTCCCCATTCACCGGCTCACGCAATCTGCAACTAACCTCATACATAACGCAACAGAAATCGCACGCTGTGGCACGGTGTATTAAGCGATATCAGGGATGTTTTTTCATGTTGTTTGTGTTGCGCAAACGGATTAGAAAAACTCACCGGGCAATGTTTGCGATATGCAAACGAAGACTTAGAATCACCAGGGGCGAATAGTCAGTGCAGGTGCCTGCTCGTGGTACTCTGCATGCGCGGCTCGTCGCCCGATAGATGAATCGTGCCGGACAGCCAGAGCCTACCCGAAGCGTGCGGGTCTTCCGTGCGCACCGCCGTGATGCATAGGCGCCGCTTCACAGCCCAGGACTGGCGCACTATGGCGGCAACATCAGCGGGCAACTGCCACGTGAACAAGTGGCCTATAAATTTCTGTCCTGAATCGGAAAATGCCTCGAAGTCGACGCCGGTTGCCGCCACTCCGGCGCCTGGGGTGACGATTAGGGGAACCACCGGAACGTGTACATCGATGATCGACAACGTGACCATGTTCTCTGGATCGTTGCCAAAAATCAGGGATGCGTCGCCGCCATCCGCTTCCATTGCATCAATCCGACAGACTGGACTGCAGATTAGCTGCATGCGTGGCTTGCGCCGCAGCCAAGGCGCGCGTGACCATGCCTTGCGCCTCGGCCGGCGTCATGCCCTGCACGTTGATGGTGATGCCGCCGACATTAAGCTGTGCATTCACCGCCTGCGGCTGGTGAACCATGATAGGCTCGGCGATGTCCACGCGTTGCGTGGTAACGGTGCCGGCCTCGACCTTGTCCGTCTTCTCGGTCGCTTTGCCGAGATCCCCTATCGGTTTCATGAGGTCGCGCCAGGCCGCCGTAAACCCGGCGGTCACGTCTTCCATTGGTTTCACGCTCGGGGCGAACGCTGGCGCCGCCGCCGGCCGCTGCTCCGCTGGCGGCTTCTTTACCATGCCGCCAACCCTGGCGCCGGCATCGCCCGCCGCCGCATTCGGGGACAACGTGGTGAGATCAAACCCGAGCCTGGATTTGATGCTTTCGGGAAGCCAGCCAATGAGGTCCGCAACGGCGCCTTTCAACCACGCCACGACCTCGCCCCACTTCGATTTCAGGCCTTGCCAGATGGAGTCCACCATGGCGGCGCCGACATCATAGAGCTTCGCGGGAATCGACGCGATGTAGGCCACGGCGGACGAAAACAGGCCGGTGACATAATCCCAAAACTCGCCGAAGAACTTCGCGATGGAATCCCAATTCGTATAGATCAGGTAGGCGGCGCCAGCGATGGCCGCCACGGCGGCAAGGAACCATCCGACAGGTGTCGCCATGATGGTGATGCCAAGGGTCACAAAGGCGGCACCAACGGCCGTTAGAGCGGTGATGAGCGGCGCCGCCGTCCAGGTACCGAGCACAATGAGCGTCGCTTGCATCGGCCCGCCGAGGAAATCCACAACAGGTTTGATGGCGGCCAGGAAGGCCGTAAAGTTTTCGGCGATGCCGCTGATTTCCTGCCGGATATCCGACGCCGGATTCATGAGGTCACGAAGGACACCCGCGAAGGTCTTGACCCAATCCGAGATAGTGGACCGAACCAAGGTTGCGTTCGCGTCAAACCACTTCGTGGTCGCTTCGATCATTTCGTTCATGACCGGCAAAAGCTGGACGCCGAGGAACAGCTTGAGGCCTTCGACGCGAAGGAGCAGAGAATCAAGGTTGTCGCCGAATTTATCGGCCGCCTTGGTTGCGCGGTCACTCAAGATGATACCGAGCCGGCGGGCCTCTTCTCGCATGCCGCGAAGGCCACTCTCCCCATCCGAAAGCATCTTGACGAGATCAACACCGGACTTGCCGAAGAGCTTGAACGCGAGCTCGTTGCGGCGAAGCGGATCTTTCACGCGGGCGAGCGCCGTCATCGTGTCGTTTAGAATGTCCTCGGTCGAACGAAGCTGTTTGTTCGGCCCTTTCAGGACAACCCCGAGTGCTTTGAAGTCCTTCGCAAGCGCCTTGTTCCCGCGAGACGCGGCAGACGCGTTGATCCCGAGCTTTTGAATTCCCTTGGTCAGGGACTCCGATTCTATGCCGCTCATTTTGGCGGCGAAGCGGTATTCCTGTAGCGCCTCGACGCCGACCCCGAGCTTGAACGCGGCTTCGCCGATCTCGCTGCCGAGGTCCGAAGCGCTCTTCGCCAGCGCATAGGCGCCAGCAACAGCACCGGCACCGCCAAGGCCAAGGAGTCCGACGAATGAAGATAGGCGGCCGGTCGTTCGGGCCAGGCCATCGCCAAGGCCGCCTATGGCCCTGCCGAGGCGTCCCACGGACGCGCCGATGCGGTCGAAGCCAAGACGGGAACTAAGAGCGGCGAGGCGCGCCTGTAGCCGCTTAATCGGCCCGGAGATCCGGTCGATTAGCGATAGCCTTACGGCGGCTTCTGCTACTGGCTTCCCGGTCACGACACGCCTCGATTCTCAGGCGTCAATTGTAGTCGAGCCGCCTTTGAAACCGCCGGAAGCATGCCGCAATCTGATCTGCTAGCGTTGCTCCTTCGGACCATCAAGACGTCAAAACCAAGGGTTTGCGCGAGGGCGACCAGGCATCCGAGAGTCGGGTCGCGCTGGCCACCTCGCCAAGCCAGGAAGGTGTTTGCGGACACGCCGCTTAGAACCTCCATATCTACGAGGAGCAATTTTTGGTCCCGGCGTTCCCGCTCAAGCGCGGCCATGGCACCATGCCGGTCATTCAGATTGAATTCGTCCGGCCGAAAGTCGTCCAGCGCCGGCCCTCCGTTGTGGCCCATCATCGCGTGGCTACCTCGGCGCAGAGCGCAGCAAGTGCCTCGTCAAGAGTGCCAATGTGATCAGCCAGGCCAGCGGCGACGGCATTCTTGCCTCGGAACATGCGGGCCTTGGTCGCCAGCACGGCCTTTGGGGTCATTGCTCGATTGCGGGACACAAGGTCGACAAACATGCCGTAAAGCATGTCGATATCAGCCTGCAGAACAGAAAGCGCTGAATCAGACAGGGGCTCATGCGAATTGCCATCGACCTTTTCTTCGCCGGCAAAGATGTACGTCCAGTCCAATCCGGCCTTTTTATCCGCGCCGGATTGATCAACGTGCGCGGCTAGGACGCCAATCGATCCGACTTCGCCCGTGGTCGGCACCCAAATTTGAGCCGCCGCGCTGGCGATGGCGTACCCGGCCGAAGCCGCGACTTCGTTGACATGCGCCCAAACGGGCTTGCCGGTCGCTTCGCTGGCTTTTCGGATGAAGTCGGCAAAATCAAAGCAGCCGTTTGCCTCGCCGCCAGGCGTATCCATTTCCAGCATGATGCCGCGCACCGCATCGGACATCGCGATTTCTGCGAAAGCGTCCGTAAGGCGATCATAGCTCGCTAAGCCGGACTCCGATGCGAGCCAGGAACCGCGTCGCACAAGCGTGCCGAGGATAGGAAGCACGGCGACACCGGTCCCGGCCCCAAGATAATACCCACCACGCGCAAAGGCTTTGGTGCCGAACTTGATTGACTCACGCAGTGGAGCAACCACCGTCGCTGGCATGCCTTGGCCTTCGTAAATCCTGGCGGCGACTGCGTTGACGATGATGTCGAGCTTATCGGCTCGAATTGCGTGCGCCGTGCCGAATATGGCTGCCACAAGATGAGGAAGGTCACGCATCGCTGGTCTTGCCAGCATAGGGCTTGCCGCCATCGGCGATGCGGTTGATTTCGGCGATTGCTGCCGCTCGCTCCGAGGGGCTGACCAAGCCTCCGTCACGATTGCGTGCTATCATTGGACGCCAAACCCTCACTGACTGCCAATCCCTCGCAGGCTCGGCAACTGGCACCGGCTTGGCGCGCTCCCGTACCGCTGCCGCAGCGACGTTGCGCTCCTGCACCGCCGCAGCGATGGCCTTGAAAGTGCCCGTCGTGACACTGGCTTTGAACGCGGAAAGCGCCGCTGCCGAAGCTCGATCTGTTGGTTTACTCGCCATCACGATTGCTCCCGACGCATCGCTTTGCGCCAAAGCGCTGCGCTCGCCGCGCGTTTCTGTTCAACGGCTGGATCATCGATCGGATTTTCGCGAAATGCCGTAGGCAGGTAGCCAGCCGACATGAACGGCGGGTTCACCGAGTCCCGGCGTGTTGAGGTCGAGGATCGCCGCTTTTGCTGGACGGGCGTCGTGCTAGTCGGCTTCTCTTTGCGCGACAACGCAAAGGTCAGTGCGGCCAGAATCGGGTTGAGAGCCATTATAGATCCTCCGCAAGAATGAATTCCATGTTTGCATCGGCGCGCCGTGCAACCGAGATTCCGGCCTCCTCGGCCAATCGGCAGAGCTTTTCCTCGTCGCGTTCGGCTTCAAGGATTTCTGCGTCGATGCGAGCAAGTTCCTTGGCCCGCTCCTCGGCACTGTAGGCACGGCCGCGCCCGGCAAGTTTTTTGTTTGCGGCTGCTGTGAGGGCCTCAGTGATCTCTTCGCGAAAGCCGAGAACAAGCATCATGCCGAACGGCTTAGCCGTGAAGGCTTCCGCAACGCGCGCATCGGTAACGACTCCACTGTTGGGAGGCGTGATGAGCGCGTCAGGATGAAAAAATATTTGCGTATCCGCTTCTGCGGCGGACAAGGTCTCTTCGATGCGCGCCTGAACCTCGGCCGGCGATATCGGGGCGGCCTGGACCTCGCGACGCTTCTCATTCAGCGCCATGATCTCGACGCGCGGACCCTCGATTGCGTCGGAAATCTCGCGAGCGGCACGGCGCTGTTTGTCGAAGAGGCCGGCGAATTTCTCAATGATTTTTGCCATCAGTTTGATCCTCAATAATCTGCGGGAAGTTCGATGCCACTTGCTCTCGCGAATTCGATGGCGCGGGCTCTTATTCGCCCGGCGTGCTGCGTGATTTCACGCTGACGCTCGACGGCGGCCTCGGCCTCGGCCAGGATTTCACGGGCCTTGCGATATTCGGCGGGCCACGTGTCCTTCGGTTCGCGGTCCCAATTTTTCGTCTCGTAGCCTGACCCAGTCTGCGGATTGATCCTGGCTTCGATGCCGATAACGACTGACTTCGCGTTGCGAAAATCTTCGGTCACCTGGCGCGACGCTGCGAACGCGGCATTGGCTTCGGCAACGATCTTGCGCAAACGGCTCATTGAAAATGATTGGGTCACGGTGCGGTTTCCTTTTCGAAGAGCACCGTGCCTGTGAAACCTGGCCCATCGCCATGGGGATCGTGGGCCACCGATACGAAAGAGCTCATGTGCGACACGATCAAGTAGCTGAAATCTTTAGCCGACCGGCGCCTGGCAATATTCACAACGAACAGAATAGGTATGCTTTCCTAGATTTCTGTCGCTAGTGAAAAGGTGCGATGCAGCGCTCCCCTCACCCTGGCACCGCCTGGGAAGGACCCGTGTTTTTATAAGCCATTGAAATCATTGAACATCGCGGCGTATTGTATTGCCGCTTGGAATTTCGCCACCGCAAAGCTCGATGACGCGCGCCACGGAAAGCCAAGGCTCGAAGCGTGGCAGGCCAGTTCGCGGGTCATCGTATTTGCTGTGATTTTTCAGATAGTGATCAGCGTCGGCGCGAAATGAACTTACAAACCCCCTGACTGTTTTGGTCTTCGCAGCGTAGTGCGTAGAGGTTCTTAGGTAGCGCAGCCGAAGGCCGCGCTCATGTTGTTTCGCGCCGCCGCGCTCGGGTATGGCCTCAAGTTTGGATAACAGGGTAGCGGCTTCCTCGAAGGCACGGCCGGCATCCGTGCCGGTGTAATGTTCCGCAACCTTGCGCATGACGGCTAGCGCTTCCTCGATTCCGGCCCGGTTGAGCGGCGGTGCAATAGGATCGCCATAGGAGGGACGGTGGCCGGTCGGACGCGCTCCACGATCAAGCATGGTCAAAGCCCCCACCGTATTCTCGGCCCGCCGAGCACCCCACCACCACCACCACCACCTATAAGAAGGTGGGGTGGGGTGAGTTTGGTGAGCAGGATTTGCACCACTTTCCCACGTTTCCCACCCCACGTTTCAAGGTGGGAAATCATTCGCGATCCGCCCATTTTCCGACCTCCAAAATCTTAACATCGCGGCCCTTTTGTGCGTCCTGAATGATCGCCTCTTCCAACGCTCCGCTGTTGACCCATGCTCGGATCAGATCCTTGATTTTCGTTTTCTCCGGCTCGACGCGGCTATTGAGCGAAAGGACTTTTCCGACCGCGTGTCCCACCCAATTTTTGGCTTGGACATTCTCGCGGAATTGTTTTCCGTCGACCTCGCGTTGCACCGCCAAAAGGTGATCAAGCGTTATTCCTGCCATCGCGTCTGGTGGAGTCCATAATTCGCAGGAGGCGACCCAATCGCCCTCTCTTCCAGGGGCGATGTTGCCAAGCGGAACGCCGACAAGGTGTATCCACCGTGCCGCTCGTGTCGGCGCCAAATTAGCTTTAGCGTCATCGACACGGACATAGCTTCGGCGGTCGGCGGCCGAAACGTTGAAGCCCTTCGCGGCATCTGCCCCCATGACGTTGAGAACCCGGGCGGCGCGCACGGCAGCTGCGATTGCTGAGCCTCCGCGAGCAGAGTCGATATCGGCGTCTTGCCCATTGAGTTTTCGGGCATGGTGCACAAGATCAATGGCGCATCCTGTGTGGTCCGCGATTGATGCGAACGCCTTTACGGCGGCGTCCATCGCTTCATTGCCGTTCTCGGGAAGGGAGTGAGCGGACACAAATGGATCGATTATCAGCACGTCGATTCCAAGCCGCTTTATTTCCGCCTCAAGAGCATCAACGACCGGCGTCGCGATTGCGATTGCACCGTTTTGCATTGAGCCAATCTTGATCGGAGTGGTGCGGCCGCTATCCAGGAAAAGCCGCCCCTCTAGTTCCGAAGGGTCGACTTCATGGTGCAGCATCGCAGCGCTGACACGCCGTCGTAGCTCGTCCGAATCGTCCTCACCGTTCCAACACCAGACACGAAGCGGGCCAAAAGGCTTGTCGTTCAGAAGCTGGCGCCCGGAGGCCATCGCGACGGCGTCCACCATGCCGAGCGTCGATTTTCCGACGCCGCCAGGCGCGATGGTTGCGCTCACGTACTTCCGAACCAAATGCCTTCCATAAAGCCACTGACGATGCGGAAGTAAACTCGGCTCAACCCAAACGAATGGCGAAGCTGACACCGCAAGGGGCTTGCCGGCGGCACCGCTGGCGCCACGGCGTGAAGCAGGCTCCTTCTTAAATTGAGGCCGTTCCGAAGAATAGTCGTCGGGGGCCGGCCGATTGCCGTCCATCACAATTCACCACGTCCCGCCGCCTTAAGCGCGGCATACAGCGCGCGAGCGACCCGGTTGCGCATCTTTCCCGGACCATAGCCACGAATGAACTGTGCGAGCGCCTGTCGCCTTGCGCTGTACGTCCGCTGCGGCTCGGGTAGGTCCGACCCCTCCGCGATGATGCAAATCCGCTCTTCCAGTACCCTCGAACGCACCAGCGCAGCAAAAGCTGCCTCGCTGTGGGAACGACGCCAGCGCGTCGTGCGCCGATAGACCGCCAAGCTACGAAGCTCGGAAACATCGGCGGCCAAACTGGCATAGGCGGCCGGCTCACGCTCCACCGTCTCAAGCGCGATCTTACAGAAAGTAGCCAGATCTGCGGTGGGCGCCTTCATTTCGAAAACTATCTCGTCGGGCAAAACGTCAAGAATAGGCACGACGCGGACTAGGCCGGGTTTTCGACGCCCGCCATGAAAAGGCGGAAAGCCATCGCTGCATTCCGGGACTCTCAACGGATCGGCACTTAGCCCGGTAAAATGCAGTCGCCTGCACAGGCTGCATTTCGTGATCCCGGTTATGTGCAGGCCACCGCCTCGGAGAACTTCGACGGCCGTGGGCCAAGCGTAGGTAATCGGGATGTTCGGATCGATGTCGGCGGCCTGTGAACACCGAATCGCCGCGACTTGCTCTTCGGATAGATCCACGCCAGAGGCGATGAGCCGGCGCAATCCGCCAGACGGATTGACGTTGGGTGTTTGCGTTTCGCAAACACTATGAACGTCGCCAGCGACTTGCTTGGAAGACGCAATTTGGGTATGAAATGCCATTGCCTGCTTACCTGATTATGAGAATGCGAACCTCGCCCTGCCAGGCGGGGTTTTGCGTTTCAGGCGCGGCTTTTAACGCGGCCGGGATGAGGCTGCGCCTCGGCCGGGATGATCGGCAAATCGTCCATATATTGATCGAATTCTAGGCGAGGAATAACCGTGCGTCCGCCAAACTTGCGAAACTGTATAACGCCACGTCCGCGAAGACGGTAAATTGTTGCACGACTGCTACCGGTGAGACTTATGATCTCATCAACCGTGTAGAACTTCTTTTCGAGGCCCATTTTCCAGATCCTTCATTCGAGTGATACTGGATGGGATACATATACACATTCTGAGAAATGGGTTCCCACGATGTTTCGAAATTGCAAACGCCTGCGTTGACAGATTATGCCGTCACGCATCGCGAAGTTTTTGCCTAACCGGTTGCATTGATTGGAAATGCTACGACATTTGCAGACGGCTTTGCTGTTACGAATCCAGCCCATGCCTCCATGAGCTTGCGGCGCTTATCGAGGGCATCCGACCGCCGGTAAGCCAATTCCGTAGAATCACCGACACGATGTGCAAGCGCCTGTTCTATAACTTCACGGGCGAAACGCGTCTCATTTCCAGCCCAGTCACGAAATGACGAACGAAAGCCGTGCACGGTTGCGGATGGGTCCAAGCCGCGCAAACACATTGCAATCGCCATGACTGACAATGGCCGGTCTGACCTCGCGCCCGGGAATACGAATGCCGCCGCCCTGGTAGGCCCTTCTGGCGCGATCTCTGCCATTCGACGCAGCAACGTCATTGCGGCATCGGAAAGCGGTACACGGTGCTCCCTGCCCGCCTTCATTCGCTCCGCAGGCACCGTCCAAATCTTTGCAGCTGCATCGATTTCCCGCCAAGTGGCGCCCGTGACCTCACCGGTTCGCGCCACGGTCAAGATCAGGAACGAGAGGGCGTCGGCCGATATGCTGTCGAGCTTTCCAACCGATTGAATAAAAGCGGACACCGCAGGGTAAGGCATCGCGGGGTGGTGACCACGCTGCAGTTTTGGTCTTGCTGGCAACAGCAAGGCTAGATGGCCGCGAAGGCGGGCAGGGTTTTCGCCTTCACGGTATCCGCTGGCCTTGGCGGCATCAAGAACGCGTTCGATTCGACCGCGAATTCGACCGGCGGTTTCGGCCTTAGACAACCAGATAGGTTGAAGGATACCCAGGACATCGGCGGTTGCGATTTGATCGACAGGCATCTTCCTTATTGCTCGGCAATAAGTGTCACCCAGGGTCATTTTCCATTGGGCAACATGCTTCGCATTACGAAACCCGCCTTTAATCTGTTCGATCAAACTATCTGCGAACACCCCAAATAGAGGAGTGGCGTCGTCAGCAGAAGGGTTGGCGGCTTCCAATTCCTTGGCGCGTTTCAGACGAAGAGGATCACCGCCGGCATTTAAGACCGCCCTCGCTGCGCTTGCCGCCTCCCGAGCCTTTGCCAGCGTTACATCGCGAGCGCTCCCGAGCCCCATTTCTTTCAGCTTGCCTTCACGCCTGTAGAGGAAGATCCAGCGGCGGCGCCCATCCCCTGACACATTGAGATAGAGTCCGCCACCGTCACCATGCCGCCCAGGTTTATCGATTGCACCGAAGGCTCGTACCGACAATTTGTGAAGTGCGCGCGCCATGCATTTTAATCCTAAACCGTCTGCCAAGACTATCGGCCCCAACGCCGGCCCCAACTGAGGGGTGAGATTTGACGGGACAAAAAGTCAACTTGTGAGACACATTAGGATAGTACCCATCGAAAATTCAATGGCTTGCAGTTTAATTTGAGAAATATTGAGAACGCATGAGAATTATTCTTGGCGGACGCTCTCTCCGCCAACTATCGTCCTATCCAGCTGAAAACACTTGGCTTTACGGCTTGGTTGTACTCCTTCCCCATTTCCTTCCCCCCCTAGTCCCTCCGAGTTCAAGCATATGCGTTCGCAGGTACCTGCCCTTCGATTGCCTGCGAACCGTGTGGAACCTACCCACCACCACCCCCGCGATGGACCGGTCGGCTTTTAGCAAAGATGCAGACTAACCTCTGCAAAGGGTGATCAAAAATTTTGCTAAAAAAAATAAGGATGCCGACGCGCTGCAGCAATCGCCCGCGCTCGCCGCGTCGGTAGGGCATGGTCTTGCTTCAGTTCCGGGAGCCGTGAAGCTTTCAGCGGAGCGTATGCTCAGGCGGTCGGCCTCGTCGAGGGGCACCTGACGTGCGGTCGGCAATCACCAGTTCATCGCGCTTTGATGGCGGCTTCGTCGGTTCCCACTACGTCGCGGTTATCCAGATAGTCTTGCAACCGGGAGGGACGGAATCCCTAAACTTTGCCTGAATATGCGCTCAAGGCCGAAGGACTGCTGCCTCGAACAAGTCATCATGAGTGCTGTCGCCGATGAAGTACAGGTTGGAGACTTTGTCCACGCCGCCGAGCCCGTCGGAGAAGGGCGACCTGTGCGCCGCCCCTCACTCTGGGTTAGAAGATGAAGTCTGAATCGGTTATGAGAGCTGCTGCCCTCGCGCCCACTGACACGTCGAGGTCGATTGTGCCGGCGTCGTCGCTGAAACCGATGAGGGCTCCGGCAGAACCGTCGATGACCTTTACTACCATGCCCTCGGCGGATATTTCGTTGGCGTCGAGGTAATCGAGGGCCGACTGTGCCGAGTTGAAATCGACACCTTGCAGAAACGAGGTGGCGTGAGTGTCCCTAAGGTCGAACTTGTCTTGGCCGTGCTTGAAATCTGTTATCGTGTCCTTTACCCCGTCGTGGAAGATGAAGGTGTCGTTTCCGCCGCCTCCCGTCAAGGTATCACTCCCGGAACCTCCGAAGACATTGTCACCCCCGTCGATGATATCGTTGCCGGCACCGCCGTCGATGGTGTCGTTCCCAAGGTAACCGATGATGGTGTCGTTGCCTTTGTCGCCGAATAGGATGTTGTCCCTGCCGGATGGAAGGAATTCATCACCGTAGATGATGTCGTCACCGGCACCGCCGTGAATGATGTCGGTGCCGTTACTATTGAGGCTTCTGCCGCCGTCGCCGCGGATGGTGTCGTTGCCGGCACCGCCGTAGATGGTGTCGTTACCCTCGCCGCCGCCGATGATGTCGTTCCCGGCCCCACCGTTGAGGATGCCGTTCCCACGACCGTCGCTGATGGTGTCGTTCCCGGCCCCACCGTTGACGGTGTCGTCACCGGGAGAGGAGTGAGCTCCGCTGTCATCGCTGCTGCTGATGAAGTCATCGCCAGCCCCACCGTTCAAGATGTCATTACCGTCACTGCCTCTGATAGTGTCGTTGCCGTGACCGCCGTTAATGGTGTCGTCGCCGATACCGCCGCTGAGGGAGTCATCCCCGGCCCCGCCGTGCAGGAAATCGTTGCCGAGGCCACTGAAAAAAAGGTTGCCGAAGTCGTCACCCATCATTCGGTCTGAGAAGTCCGAACCGAACCAGATGCCGGTGTACGTGAAATCTGTTGTCACCGCGGTCCCGCCGGCGAAATAAGCGGCCTCGTCGGTGACTGTCGCGCTCGGCGGGACGTTCTCTTCGAGTTGGACTCTGTGTGCTTTCAGGTTCAGGTCGACACTTGCCGCCGACAGCGAGAAATCCGGGCCGACTGGTACTAACACTGGCTTTGCCATGAAATAGTCCTCCCAACCCGCACACCATGATCGCGTGCGTTTAGAGCATTATAATGTGTGGAAAGGTTAGTAGATATAGAGGACAATGTGCTGCGGTGGATCCAGAAGGCGTAGTACTTATGGTGTATTCTGGCGTCACGTCAATGGACGACAGTTGGTCAAAGAAAATCACCTATTTACAATAGGTTGGTGGACATCAGAAGACGATGGAGGACATAAGTATGGCGGGCGCTCCGCCAACTGACTTCCATAAAAGTCGTTATTTTTCAAAAACCTCGCTATAGACCTTGCCCGCCGGAGTCACTGCGTGAGGCACTTGTGGCCCATTGCCATTGCCTTGTAAGTCCCCTTCAGATCGACGACAAAGGCCCCCTTGGTTTCCGGAAACACGGTCATTTTATATTTCTTCGCTACGTCGCGCTTGAACTTCGGGTC